>JALVFC010000504.1 GCA_027030285.1 Thiotrichaceae bacterium
GCCAATGGGGGCTGCGAGGGGCATAACGGCTACACAGCCAATTTCTTCCAGTTGCCTGGCGATAATCGGGTCATCGTTGGTATAAACCATGACATTAAAATCGTCATTTACTAGAATCTCGGCAGCTTTCAGGGTTTCAATGACATTAGGGAACAGGGTTTTTTCATCACCCAGCACTTCCAGTTTAACCAGGTTATGCCCGTCCAGCAGTTCGCGTGCCAGATGACAGGTACGCACCGCATCCTCGACGTTGTAACAGCCTGCGGTATTGGGTAGCAGGGTGTATTTTTCCGGTGGCAGAACATCCAGCAGGTTGGGCTCGTCCGGGTTTTGTCCAATGTTGCTCCGGCGAATGGCAATGGTGACAATTTCTGCGCCACTGGCTTCTGTTGCCAGCTGCGTTTCTTCCATATCTTTGAATTTTCCGGTACCAGTGAGCAAGCGGGACTGGTATTCTTCTCCGGCTATGATTAAGGGGTCTTTTTTCATGGGTATCTTCATTGGGTAGGTAATTAACAGGTATGCGGGGTGGTATTAATGATTGTTTTATCCACCACCAATGGCGCCCACAACTTCAATCTTGTCGCCATTTTGTATGGGGTGAGTTGCAAAGCTGCTACGAGGAATCAGTTCCTTGTTGATCTCTATGGCAAATCGCTTTGTTGCAATATCCAGATATTCAATAAGATCCTGCACAGTGCAGGGTTTATCCAGGTGGTGGGTATTGCCGTTGATTGTGACTTCCATTTTTGCTTTGGGTATCCATGTGTCATTAGTGAGGTGCAGTATATCAAGATATTGCCAATACCCAAGTGTGAGTCTGAGAAATACAGGGTTAGGTCATATATTCTCCTCAAGGAGTTGCTGCACTGAAGCCCGCTTCCTGATGAGTAACTGATTCTGTCTGGATATGGGGCTTTAGTTTTGCCAGGCTGTTTGAAGTTATAATTGGCTCCCCTTAACAGATTTTCAGATTGTCAATAATCCGTGTCTTGTCTTCCTCTGGTAAATTGTCCATTTGTGACAGTTCGGTAAAGAGTTCTTTTGCCTGCGGTTTTCGACCTATCCAGGATGCACACACAGCAATTTCATCTTTCATCTTCCACTGATAAACATCGCTTGCCAGAAACAGTACATCATTTTCGGGGACAGGTGTTTCAATGTGATGGATACCCAGATGGTAGCCCAGATGATATTGCCCGGACATTCGGCACATGACCACGGCATAATGCAGTGCCTCCAAGCGTATGGGACGATAATAATGGGCTTTCAGTAGTGCTTCCAGTATCTGTGGAAAGGGTTTTTCCAATCTTGCCTGACACCTGCCAACTTCAAATAGCGAGTAATAGACTTCTTCTTCCCAGCCTCCCATATCAGCACGTTTCTGATACTCAATCATCGCCTGTTCGTAGTTACCATCGTCCCGGTAGCTTTGTGCTAGATAGAATTGATAACGGGTATTATCAGGCTCGTCCTGCAAGGCGGCTTTCAGGACTTCAATATCGTCCTTGAAACGATCAGGGTTTTGTCCGCGTGCACCTTCCGTACTGGCAATAATATAGCCGTCGGGATAAATGGGTGTTGTATAGGGTTGGTTACACTCCAGGTATTCATGGATAACCCCTTCCCATTTCCATGGCAGGTCGGTTCGAATAAGATGGCGTCGTGCGTAGGTGATGTTTTTAAGTACGCAGTTGATGTAATAACTTCCTTCAGTGAGGTTTGAGAAGCGAAAGTTTGGTGGGTGAATAAACTGGTCATCAGCATCCATCATTAACAGGTAGTCTGCCTTGTCTCTGGCAAGCTCCAGAGCCAGATTCCGGTTGTGTGAGAAGTCTTTCCAGGGGTGTTCGTGCAATTCACCCGGGATTTGATGCTCGGTAAAAAAATCACGGATGATCTGTTGCGTGTTATCTGTTGAACCAGTATCTGAAATCACCCAGTAATCAATCATATCCTTTACACTTTCAAGACAGCGCAAAATGATATGTGATTCATTTTTTACGATCATGTTAAGGCATATAGTTGGATTTTCAGGTGTTTTTTTCATTCTCTTCCTGTTATTCCCGTAGTTAAACTGATATTGATAGCTGGGGGGTAATGACAGCGGGAAGTTACTCAACCAATAACTGATATCAGACTTATGCCCTTGTGCCGGTGAGATAAAATCCCAGAAGCATTGTTTGAATACTGCGCAAGGCTAGGCTTTCCTGCCAGTGATGAAAAGGTGCGGGGTAATAAGTGGTATCAGTATGGCGTTAAAATGACAGCTTGTCTGTTTGTGCTTGCCAGAGGTCTGGCTAGTCAGTTATTGATACGAACCCGTGATGAACAACACTTGGCTGACTAAACTGATGAAAGTAAGCATTATTGTCCCTACCTGCAACCGATCCGAGTATTTTCCCCGTTTGCTGAAGTGCTTTCAGCAGCAGACCTATGTGGATTGTGAGTTATTAATCTATGATGATACCCCCTTGCCATCCTCATTTTTTGATGGCAGAGCTGAAGAAAATGTACGTTATTACCATTCTCCGGAGCGACTGACCATTGGAGAAAAAAGAAATTTTCTGATTGAACAGGCGCAGGGTGATGTTATCGCACATTTTGATGATGATGATTATTATGCTCCTCAGTATATAGATTTTATGGTGCAGCTATTAGGCAAGGACTACGCGCTTGCCAAACTGTCTGGCTGGTTTATTTACCAGGTGGAAAACAGGTTTTTTGGCTACTGGGATACTGCCAATGATGACGAAAACTGTTATATGGTTGCCCCCGGACAGGCTGTGCAACCTGTATTTCTCGAAGGCAAGGCTTCATCCCTGACCGGTTTTGGGTTTTCCTATGTCTATAAAAAATCTGTCTATGAAAAAGTGCAATACCAGGCTATTAACTTTGGCGAAGATAACCAGTTTGTCACGGATTGTTTTGAGCAGGGGTACCAGCTTCATTATGCTGATGACCCGGGCGGGCTGGTGCTACATATTATTCACCTGTCCAATACCTCACGTGCTTTTCCGCAGTACGAGATTCCTGAGCATCTGGTGAGCCGTTTGTTTGGTACAGAAATTAGCGAATATATTGCTTCGTAAGTCTGACTTTTTATCAAATATTTTTTCCCATTTATCTTGCATTTGCTACCCATGTCATGCTCTAGCATTCACTATCTGTGGGTGTGCCGAGGAGTACGCCTTCTGGCGGCGCATCCTACGAGGGTAAATACACCACAAGTTTCAGCAGGAATGGTTTATGAAAGATCCACTAGTTACAAATGGCTCCGTTGTTACAAGTAGTTTTGAAAACCAGCCCGTACAGTTTTTTGTATTCAATCAGCAGGATGAGATCCAGAAATATCACTATGCTGGATCATTTTATGAGGTAGAGGAGTTAAGCATTATTCGCCGCTATGTCCCTGAAGGTGCGACCATACTGGATATTGGTACGAATATAGGTAATCACGCTATTTTCTTTGAGAAAGTTCTGAAAGCGAAAGAAGTGATTGTGATTGAACCTAATCCCATTGCTATCCATGGGTTAAAAATCAATCTGGCATTAAATAACTGCCAGCATATTAATCAGGATTATCTGGGGATCGGGCTTGCCAATGGCAGCTTTCGTGCGGAAATTCGCATACCGGAAAATAACCTGGGTGGTGCTTTTCTGGAAGCATCTGAAGACAAAGGTGCACCCGTTGAGAAAGGAGATAAGTTTTTCTCGCGCAAGTTTATAGATTTTATAAAGATTGATGTTGAAGGGTTGGAAATTGATGTGCTGAACGGGCTTGCCAGAACCATAGAGAAGAACAGACCGAGTTTCTTTATTGAGGTGCTGGATAGAAATGTAGAGCAGTTCAAACAGTGGGTGGCAGAAAACGATTACGAGACTTTGCAGACTTATCGGCGCTATGCGGTCAATGAAAACTACTTTATTGTACCTGCCGAATCGCCCCTGACAGTGCAAGGTGTGACAGGCACGGGTAATGTCTGATCGCTGTAAAAAGATCAGCCTGTTTAAATTATCCTTGTTGCAGCTGCTGCTTTCTGAACTGCCCCGGAGCGATACCTTCCAGTTGCCGAAAGGCGGCATAAAAGTTGGATTGTGAAGTAAAGCCAACTTCCAGTCCGATGGCGAGAACAGAGGCTTGTGGCTCTTCCAGTAACAGCTTTTTGGCGGCATTTACGCGGTATTCTCGCAGATAGTGGGAAAAGCTTTTTTGCTTAAAGCGGTTGATGAGCTCGGATAGCTGATGGGGTGTCAGTTCGATAGCTTCAGCTACGGTTTGCAGGTTGAGTTTTTCATTACAGTAAAGCTGGTCTTTTTGCATTAACTGCTCAAGCTGTGTCAGTTTTTTGTCAATATCAATGTGCTGCAAGGTTGAGGCAGTATAAGAGGCTTCAACAGCTGCGCTGACTTCTGTGGTGATATCAGGCGATGTTAGTAGAATGAGCATGGTGACACAAAATGCCAGTCCAATATTAATGCCATAGTAGGTGTAAAACAGCTTGGCTGAAATCATTGGCATAATCAACCCCAGCACGAGTACGGTGAGGGCAATGGCAAACATGATGGCAAGTGCCAGTATTTCCTGCTTAAAGCGGCTGCGTTGGTCGCGTAACTGGTAAATCGTGTGAGCAAGCCAGGCGACATAACCACCACCGAGCAGGAATGAGCCGATTTGCGCGTAGTGGTAGGGAATAAAGGGGGCGATGAGTATTGGGATTAGATGTAACCATTGCCATGGGGTGTTTTTATGGTTGGCTTTCAGGAGTGCCTTGCTGAAAAAATAGAAAGAGGGCGCAACAGTAAACAGGCAAAGATTGTAAAGTGGCTGGGTTATTAACTCGCCTGTTTGCAAAAAATAATAATGCGTCACCTGCAACCCACTGAGACTCAGTAGCAGGGCGATACCTGCCAGTCGAGGCAGCAGCTTGCCCTGGTATTCAGCGCAGCGAAAATGTGTGATGAGTAGCAGTGCCGCACTGATGACTGAGAAGCCGATAAGAAAGATAGCAAGGGTCTGTAGTATGTTCATGTTGGCAAGTCGTTAATAGCTACCTCACTTCCCCATAATTTATGGATAACTTGATGATGTTTGCCATCATTCAGGCTGCTGTAAAAACGGGTGTCTGCTCGCTGCTTGTCTGCTGGCTGATTAGAGCAGGCATTGATACGATGTTGATGCAGTATTCGTTGCAGCTGAGTAGCGACGGGCTCTCCGGTTTCCAGTATGGTGATGTTGTTCCCTGTCATAGCTTTGATTTTGTCACTCAAAAACGGGTAGTGCGTGCATCCTAATACAATCGTATCTGCTTGTTGCCTGATCATGGGGTCGGTATAGCGGCGGATTAATTCATCAATGGTATGGCTTGCGTGCTCTGCTTCTACAGCTTCCACCAACCCGGGGCAGGCTTTGGCTATCACTGTGCAATCATTGGCATATAATTCAATCAAATCCTGCAAGCGCCGACTTTTGATGGTTCGATGTGTTGCCAGGATGCCAATCACCTTATTGTTGCTGATTTCAGCGGCTGGTTTTATTGCAGGTTCTACACCTACAACGGGTACTGCAAGCTGTTCGCGTAAAAACTGAATGGCTTCCGTAGTCGCGGTATTGCAGGCAACCACCAGCGCCTTGCTGCCTTGCTGGTGAATCAGAAAGTTTGCCAGCCTGAGGCTTTGTTGCTGGATAAACTGGCGAGATTTGTCACCATAGGGGGCGTTCTTTGAGTCAGCAATATAGACAAGGTTTTCATGCGGCAATTGTTTGCGGATTTCCTTGAGAATAGAAATACCACCCACACCAGAGTCGAAAATACCGATGGGTGCTGAGGAGCAGGGATGATGATGTTTTGTCAGATCGCCCATTTCACCTTTTGATTTATCTATGTGATACGGAGTGCCTTTGTCAGCAAACAAGACCACACAGAATATCTAAATTGTTGCCAGGTTGCCTTTTGCCTGTAACCAGGCTTTTCTGTCTGCTGCCCGCTTTTTGCCTAATAATTTATCCATCATGGCATCTGCAGAACCAGCTTCATCAATACTCAGTTGCAGTAGTCGGCGTGTATCGGCTGCCATGGTTGTCTCGCGTAGTTGCATAGGGTTCATTTCGCCCAGTCCTTTAAAGCGCGTTACGCTGATTTTGCCGCGTTTTTTCTCGGCTTCTACACGATCCAGTATTGCCTGACGTTCATCATCATCCAGCGCGTAATAGACTTCTTTGCCGATATCTATGCGATATAAAGGTGGCATTGCGACAAATAAATGACCTGCTTCTATGACTGGCCGGAAATGTTTTAGAAAGAGGGCGCAGATCAGGGTGGCAATATGCGCACCGTCAGGGTCGGCGTCTGCAAGGATACAGATTTTGCCGTAGCGTAATTTGCTCAGATCATTGGAGCCGGGATCAACACCAATAGCTACAGAAATATCATGGATTTCCTGTGAGCCAAGTACCTGGTCGGGATGTACTTCCCAGGTGTTAAGGATCTTGCCTCGAAGCGGCATAATCGCCTGAAAATCGCGTGAGCGAGCCTGTTTGGCGGAGCCTCCGGCAGAATCACCCTCAACCAGAAATAGCTCTGTCATGTTTAAATCCTGTGAGGCACAATCTGCCAGCTTGCCGGGTAATGTCGGTCCTGTAGCGACTTTTTTACGAACAATTTTTTTGCTGGCACGCAGGCGTTTCAGTCCATTGGCAATACAATGTTCCGCCAGCTTCTCACCAATTTCAGCATTTTGGTTGAGGAAAAGGCTAAAGGCATCCTTGGTGACACCAGAGACAAAACTGGCAGCCTGGCGAGATGACAGGCGCTCTTTGGTCTGTCCGGAAAACTGCGGTTCCTGCATTTTATAGGAGAGAACAAAGCAGACATTTTCCCACACATCATCCGGTGCCAGTTTGAGTCCCCGGGGCAGTAGTGAGCGAAATTCACAAAATTCACGCAAGGCTTCGGTGACGCCAGTACGCAACCCATTTACATGCGTACCACCCTGGATGGTTGGAATCAGGTTGACATAGCTTTCCTGCACGCTCTCACCACCTTCTGGTAGCCAGATAAGAGCTGCATCGACGGCTTCCTTCTCGCTGCTGAAACTGAGCATAAAGGGTGTTTCAGGCAGGTTTTCATAGCCTTCGACGGCTTCGGTCAGGTAATCTTTCAGGCCATCTTCGTAGTACCATTCATGGGTGT
>JALVFC010000505.1 GCA_027030285.1 Thiotrichaceae bacterium
GAGTCGTTCTGCCAGAGCAATATAATTTTCATACATGAGCACATGAAAACAGGTATGTGAGAACTGTTTTAATTGCTCCGAGACAGCTGCAGTCACGGTGGGGTGCAAATGGCCGGTATTCACCACGGCAATGCCGGAAGTAAAGTCGATATAGGTTTTGCCATCCACATCCCTGATGGTGGCATTTTCTGCCTGGCTTACGAATAATGGATGTATATTGCCAACACCCTGAGGGATGGCTGCCTGACGCCTTTCTAATAGTTTTTCATTCATTGACAGGGTCATTGGCTAATGCCTCCCATGCAAACATATTTAATTTCCAGATACTCATCAATGCCATATTTAGAGCCTTCGCGTCCTATGCCTGATTCTTTAACACCCCCGAAAGGTGCAACTTCAGTAGAGATTAATCCGGCATTGACGCCCACCATGCCATATTCAAGTGCTTCTGATACCCGCCAGACACGCCCCATATCACGGGTGTAAAAATAGGCAGCCAAACCAAATTCGGTAGCATTGGCCATCTGGATGGCTTCTTCTTCGGTGTTAAAACGAAACAGTGGGGCAACCGGCCCAAATGTTTCTTCATAGGTGACTTTCATGTCAGTGGTTACATCGGCTAACAGGGTAGGTTCAAAAAAGGTCTTTCCCAATTGATGCCGTTTTCCACCAACCAGTATTTTGGCACCTTTATCGACAGCATCCTGTATGTGTTCTTCCACTTTTTCGACCGCATGCATGTCGATGAGTGGTCCTTGCGTGGTGCTGGCATCCATACCATCCCCAACGGTGAGATCAGCCACCCTGGCAGACAGTTTTTTAGCAAACTCATCATAGATAGCCGTATGCACCAGGGTACGATTGGTACAGACGCATGTCTGGCCACTATTGCGGTATTTGGAAATCATCAGGCCATCAACCGCCGCATCAATATCAGCATCATCAAATACGATAAAAGGTGCATTGCCACCCAGTTCCAGCGAGATTTTTTTCAGGGTATCTGCACACTGCTTCATGAGTAATTTGCCGACCGCAGTAGAGCCGGTAAACGTCAGCTTTCGCACCAGGGGATTACGTGTCATTTCTCCCCCCACAGCACGTGCATCACCAGTGACAACGCTGAAAATACCGGCAGGAATACCGGCCTGTTCCCCTAAATAAGCCAAAGCCAGTGCAGAAAAGGGGGTGACCCCCGCCGGTTTGACAATCATTGGGCAACCTGCCGCCAAAGCGGGAGCCGCTTTGCGTGTGATCATTGCATTGGGAAAATTCCAGGGTGTAATCGCAGCGCAAATACCAATGGGCTCTTTGGTTACCACAATCCGTTGATCAGGATTTTTACTGGGGATGGTATCACCATAAACCCGCTTGCCTTCTTCGGCAAACCACTTGATAAATGAGGCACCATAAGCGATTTCACCCTGAGATTCGGTCAATGATTTTCCTTGTTCCAGCGTCATAATAATGGCCAGATCAGCTTGATTCTGCATCACTAAATCATGCCATTTTTCCAGGATTGCCGAGCGCTCTGCTGCTGTTCTAGCGCGCCAGGCCGGCCATGCCTGATTGGCAGCCTCAATAGCACGACGCGTTTCTGCTGCTCCCATGTCAGGCACAGTACCGATTAACTCGCCGGTTGCCGGGTTGCTTATGTCGATGGTGTTAGCGTCATCAGCGGTGACCCAGGCACCATTAATATAGGCTTGCTGACGTAATAAAGAAGGGTTTTTAAGTAATT
>JALVFC010000506.1 GCA_027030285.1 Thiotrichaceae bacterium
CGCTTCTAGGGATCGTCAATCCTCTTAAGCAGGATTACAAAAATCTGACTGAACATCTCAAAGAGAAGAGCCGAAGCTATATCTTCCAAAAAGAGTCTATCGAAAGACTCAGCCGTGAAAACCGCATTTTGAGAAAAAGACTTCTCGAACAAAGCCACTATATCCGTCAGGTGCAAGATATCTACGAAGTGTTGCCAAAACTCAGCCGTCTGCCGCTTCACAATATCTCTATCACACAGACGATCTCCTATGTGAAACTCAACAGCTTTTCTCAGATCATCCTGACCAAACCCAAGGGGCTTGAAGCAGACAAACTTTACGGACTGATTCAAAACAAAGTAGCGGCAGGTACAGCAATCGTACACAACAACCAGCTCTACGGTTATCTCACCTCGGATAGAAAATGCCGTTTTTCAGTCTTTATAGGCAAAGAAAAAGCACCGGGTATTGCTATAGGCGAGAAAGATAACGAAATGGTCGTCAAGTTTATCCCAAAATGGCACAAAATCAAAGCCGGAGACAAGGTAGTCACCTCCGGGCTTGACAATATCTTTTTTGAAAATATCCCCGTAGGCAAAGTCATCAAGGTTGATCTGCGTAGTTCCTATAAAATCGCACATATCAAAACCTACAATGATATCTTTCATCCTAACACCTTTTTTCTCATTAATGATGCGAGAACAACACTTGCAGAGGGGTATGATGCCAACAGCACTAAGCTAGAGCCGGTTTGCGGCACTCTCGTTCCCGCCTCGAAAGAAAACAATATCTCTACACTATTAAGCAAGGAGGACAATCTCACACAAAACGGTATCTCGAGTATCCCAAGCCGCATAGACCAAACACAAGAAGAGACGATTGAGCCCGAAATACCCAAAGAAACCATAGTGAAACCAAAACCGGTAAGAAACAAGAAAAGAAAGGCAAAAAGAAAGATCAAGAGAAAGGTTAGACACAAAGTCAAAAAACGGACAAAACCAAGACACTCGACCTTGGATCTCTTCTGATTGACACCTTTTTGAACGCCCTGTTTAAGGGCGGTTTTTGAGCTTTTGTAGTATAATCTTAAACTAAAAATTAAGGGTATTCCTCCATGCCAAAACGCGAAGATATCAAGACTATTCTACTCATCGGTTCGGGACCTATCGTCATCGGACAAGCCTGCGAATTTGACTACTCCGGTACACAGGCAGCAAAGACACTCAAAGAGCTTGGCTACCGTGTGATACTCATCAACTCCAACCCTGCAACGATCATGACAGATCCTGAGTTTGCTCACCGTACCTACATTGAACCGATTGCAGAGGAGGTCATTGAAAGAATTATCAAAAAAGAGCATGTCGATGCCATTTTGCCAACCATGGGAGGACAGACAGCACTCAACGTTGCGATGAGCATGTATGAAAAAGGGATGCTAGAAGGTGTGGAGTTTCTTGGGGCCAATCCCGAAGCGATCAAAAAAGGTGAAGACAGACAGGCATTTAAAGAGGCGATGATCAAGATCGGTATGGATCTGCCCATCTCCCGGTACGCCTACAATATGGATGAGGCACTTGATGCTGCCAAGAAGATAGGATTCCCGCTGATCATCCGAGCTTCTTATACCCTTGCCGGAGGCGGTTCGGGTGTGGCGTACAATATGGATGAGTTCAAAGAGATCGTCCAAAACGGTCTAGAGGCTTCCCCAATCTCTGAAATCCTCATCGAAGAGTCGCTGCTGGGATGGAAAGAGTACGA
>JALVFC010000507.1 GCA_027030285.1 Thiotrichaceae bacterium
GATTATTAGGGACGCTGTTAAAGACATCCCTGTAAGCTCTGCGGCAGCATCCCTGCTGCCGAAGCCCTAATAATCAATAACTCACCGCCTTACATACAATTACCCTGAATAGTTACCTTGGAAAATGCTGTTGATCACTTCACAAACCTCCATTCTTTATGTCGTAAATTACGGGAGAAAATAGTTTGCAGACCTTATTTACAAGCCGTCAGGGGGCAGGGGAGCCTCTTCTGGTTTTACATGGTTGGGGGATGAATCATTGTGCATGGTCACCTGTAAAAAATGCCCTGCAAGCAAAGTATCAGGTGGCCTGGGTTGATTTGCCGGGTCATGGTGGCAGCGTTGATTACCCTTTGCAGGGAATGGATCAGGCGGTGCAGTCACTTATCCCGTTGATAGGCACTAAAACTGTACACGTTATGGGTTGGTCACTGGGAGGATTGATCGCACAGCGTTTGGCGCATTGCATACCTGAGCAGGTTGCCTCGCTGACTCTGGTCGCCAGCACTGCCAGTTTTATACAAAGGGAAAACTGGTTACACGCCATGCCTGAGAAGCTGTTGAGCGATTTTTATCAAGCCCTGGAAAGTGATTATGCAGCAACCATAAAACGTTTTCTTTTATTGCAATTTATGGGTGTGAAGGGAGGGCAATCTATGGCAAAGCAGCTTTATAAAGACATCATGCAGCAGCCTCCAGCACTCCAGGCATTACAGCAAGGGTTGAAAATATTGCTGGAATCAGATTTTATAGAGCAAAGTGTAGCCTGTCCGGTACACTGGATTCTGGGAGAAAAGGATAAGCTGGTTCCTGCCGCTGTAATGAGTGATTTGCAACGAATGCCAGGAGATAACAAGGTCAGTATTATTGAACAAGCGGGGCATGCCCCCTTTATTACTCATGCGGATGAATTTGTATCTGTCTTTACTCGGGCAATGCAGGAATTTGCTGTAACAATACAGAGTGGATGACATGACCGATCCGGCAGAAAAACAATTAGACCTAAAAAAGCGGCGTATAGGCTTTGAAAAAGCAGCACATTCCTATGATGAGGCAGCTGTATTACAGCGTGAAATTGCCGAGCGACTGTTAGCACGTCTGGAATACATAAAGCTCACTCCCTCACGAATACTGGATCTTGGTGCAGGTACGGGCTACGTCAGCAAAGACCTGTTGCAACGCTATTCACGATCGCAGATAGTCGCAGTAGATATTTCGCTCAATATGCTAAAAATTGCAGCCCAGCAGCGACACTGGCTGCGCAAACCTCGTGTTGTTTGCGCATCAGCAGAGGCACTTCCTTTCACCGATGCCTGCTTTGATATGGTCGTATCCAATTTAATGTTGCAATGGTGTGAAGGTCTGCCTGATATTTTCGCAGGCATCAACCGTATTTTGACAGGCAATGGGCTATTCACATTCACCACCTTTGGACCAGACACCATGAAGGAGCTAAGACAAAGCTGGGCACAGGTTGATGGCTATCAACATACCAGCCAGTTTGTGGATATGCACGATGTAGGTGATGCCCTGATGCAAGCAGGATTTCAGCAGCCCGTGGTGGATATGGAAATGATTACGCTCACTTATAGCAGCTTATCCAGCTTAATGAAGGATATCAAAAAAATCGGTGCAACCAACGCAGCAGTAAACAGAAACCCCGGACTAACAGGTAAACAACGGTTTACCGCACTAGAAAAAGCTTATGAACAGTTTAGAACTCCAGAGGGGCGGTATCCGCTAAGCTACGAAGTCATTTATGGACACGGCTGGGCAACAGCAGATATTGAAATAGGGGGTGATAAGGGCGGTAAAGGCAGGCGGGTAATACCGATTAAGGTAGTTGAGCCATAACTATTCAACATAATAAGGTAACTGATATGGCCAAGCTATTTGAGACGACCCAATTAAGTTATTTTTTCATTTCTATAAATTGTTCTTCAAAATTATTAGGGCAGCAATAGTCCAAGAATGAATGCAAACGATTTCTGTTCGGGTATATCCTTGCTCTGTGACAAGACTGACTGTATCTTCTTCTTTAGACTCTTTTGAGTACTTCTTTCGCGTGGTCATTGTTTACTCCTTAGTTAATATAGTATCCTTAACCGGGTTGTATCAATTCATTAGACCACATCAACTTTTTTGCCGCCTCCGATGTTTATTTTACTGAGTAGCTACGCGATAGCTTCGTAAGCCAGAGTAGTGTAAAAATACTGAGCAAAAAAGGAGCCATCAGGCTCCTTTTTAATGTTGATTAGTTAAAGTTGATTGGAGTTGACATGAATCAGCTTATGCCATTTGTCTTTCCTTGATTTCCTGAGTTGTTTTACAGTCAATGCAGTATTCAGCAGTAGGGCGAGCTTCAAGGCGCTGCAAACCTATCTCAATACCGCATGCTTGGCAGTAACCATATTCATCTGTTTCGGTTAGCAACAGTGTCTTTTCAATTTTCCTGATTAGCAGACGCTCTCTATCACGAGTACGTAGCTCCAGGGCAAATTCTTCTTCCTGTGTCGCACGATCAGAAGGATCGGAAAGATTTTTAACTTCTGATTGCAGGTGATCCACTGTACGGTCAACTTCCTTTATCAGTGATTCTTTCCATTTGGTTAAAATATCCTGAAAATGCTTGATTTGATTTTCATTCATGTATTCTTCGCCTTCCTTGGGGATGTAGGGTTCAATCCCCTCAACAGGTAGTGCAGATTTACGGACAATTGGTGTTACATTGTCTTTTTTTGTGGTCATTGATGACTCCTTGTAGGCCCGGGGTTTATAATATCGCGCTATTATTATTTTTTATTGCAATAGTGAATTAACTTACAAAATTAGCCACTCAAAAAGTGACTAGTGGTTAAAATTCGGCGGTATAGTAGTGATATTTCGTCATGTTGTAAATTAAATTCTTCAATTATGTCGAATCATTACGCATCAAATAAAGAGCAGATACTTAAATGATGTTTTTCAAACAATCGCTGAAGGTCTTTCCCTGTCGGTGTATTCACGTATTTTTGCTAGTTTTACAGATAGTTGGCTGATGTCACTCAGTGTTTCCTGGATGTCCAGGTCATGCTTGCTGATATCGGCTTCATAACGTTCCAGATAAATGCGCAACGTTGCACCTTCAGTACCCGTTCCTGATAGTCGGTAGATAATTCGCGATCCGTTGTCAAAAATAATGCGAATCCCCTGGTGTTCACTAATGGAATGATCAATTGGGTCGATATAAGTAAAATCATCAGCTTTTTCTATGCGGAGCTCACCAAATTGCATCCCAGGTAACAGCGGCAGGCTACTCTGCAAATGGTGCATGATTTCATCAGCCTGCTTAACTGGGAGGCGTTCATAATCGTGTCGGCTGTAGTAACTTCGCCCATATTCTGCCCAGTGGTTACGAACGATATTTTCCACAGAGTCCTGCTTTACTGCAATCAGGTTTAGCCAAAACAATACCGCCCACAAACCGTCTTTTTCACGGATATGATCAGCACCTGCACCAAAACTTTCTTCACCACAAAAAGTAATTTCTCCATGATCGAGCAAGTTACCAAAAAATTTCCAGCCGGTGGGAGTCTGAAAACTGTTGATACCGAGTTTTTCTGCTACCTTGTCAGCAGCCTGACTCGTAGGCATAGAACGGGCAATACCTATAATGCCGTTCTGATAGGCAGGAATTTTCTGTGCATTTGCTGCCAGGATTGCCAGGCTGTCGCTGGGATTTACAAAAAAGTAATCTCCCAAAATCATATGTCGATCACCATCACCATCGGATGCGGCACCGAAGTTGGGCGCATCCTTTTTTGAATACATTTTATCGACCAGTTGTTTGGCTGTGCTGAGGTTTGGATCAGGATGTTTTCCGCCAAAGTTCATTAATGGTTGTGTATTCATTAAGGCGTTTTTATCCATGCCGAGGCGTTTGCCAAGTATTTCCTCAGCGTATGGACCAGTAACGGCATTCATGGCATCGAAACAGGCAGTAAAGTCAGGTGATGCAATGAGTTCCCTGATTTTCTCAAAATCAAAAATGCTTTCCATTAAGTCGGCATAATCTTTAACCGGATCAAAAACTTCAATCTCCATTTCTGCCAGTTTAAAAGAGCCGAGTTTATCAATGGGGGAAACCTGAGCTTCGGTGATCTTGTACTCACTCAGTCGTTTGGATTCTTCGAAAATTGCATTGGTGAGCTTTTCAGGTGCAGGACCGCCGTTACTGATATTAAACTTTACACCGAAGTCGCCGTTTGGACCGCCAGGGTTATGGCTGGCGGTAAGGAGTATCCCTCCCAGTGCCTTGTATTTACGAATAACATGGGATGCCGCCGGTGTTGAGAGGATGCCTCCCTGTCCCAGAAGTATCTTGCCGACACCGTTTGCTGCTGCCATGCGTAAGATGATTTGTATGGCTTCCCGGTTAAAAAAACGTCCGTCACCACCTAATACCAGTGTAGAACCTTCAAGTTCATCCAGACAGTTAAAAATGGACTGTATAAAATTTTGTAAATAATTATCCGCCTTGAAATATTTGACGGATTTACGAAGACCGGAGGTGCCGGGTTTCTGATCTTTAAAGGCTTGTGTTTTTTTTATGACTGGATTCATAGATTAGTTGAGTAAGCAGCGGTTGATAAGATTTCATTTTTGCGCAGGATGGTGTGTGTTAGAATCTTGACTATGTTCATAACAGAAAAACAATCAAGTATTTACACGCCAAGACCGCACTCATTTGCCGACTTGATGCAAATGTACGAAGCGAATTATATACGTCTTCGCCTGCTTTGTGGAAACATTCGGCGATTATCTGGTGAGGTTGTCTCAAATATTCCTGGTGGTGTTCCGGTATCCCTGAAAATGCTGGAACAAACAGCACATACGACGACAATATTATTAACCTATATCTTTGATGATGAGTCTGATTCATGTCGGCGACCAGACCTGATGATCAGGGTATATCATGATGCACGGCAGGCTGAGGTAGTTAGTCGGCGTTGCAATATCAGCGGATCCGTCCTGCGTCCCTGGGAAAAAGAGGTGGATAGCGTATTGCTCTGCCGTTGGCGACTGAATCGCTTTTTATACAAATGGGGCGGTTATCTTCACCGGCAAGGGCATTCTTTTAATACCGGAAAATAACACTGCAACGGAACTACTTCGCATAATTAGCAACTTATCATGTCAGCAGGTATTTGGTGCCAATAGCCGCGACAATGCTGGCAAGTGATGCCTGCAACCAGCTTTCTTTCATAATCTGGTTGAGTTTGGGACCAAGTTTCGCACCGATAATGCCACCAATAATTAATGTAATCAGAATAGGGTAGTCGATTTCAGAACCCATACGAAGATAGTTTGCTACGGAGATCGAACTGCTAATAAATACTGCCAATGCAGCGGTTGCTGGAATAATAAACATCGGCATGCCCAGTATGGAAGCCAGATAAGGCACCAGCAGAAATCCACCACCCACGCCAAAAATAGAGGCGATGACTGCAATAGCAAAGCCAGCTAACCAGGGTGACCATGGATTGCATTGATAGCTTTGTCCGGCATATTCAAAGGAAATAGCTTTCTCTGTGACGGTAATGTTCTTTACCCCTTCCTTGCTAAAGCAGATGACAGGGCGTCCCTCTTTATTTTCTTTATAGAGTTTCCAGCCAATCTGTATGGCAACAAGAAAAGCCAGCACACCAAACAGTGGTTTGAAGGTGCTCATGTCAGTAAGATAATATTTGGAAATGGTGCTACCTACCAGTGCACCGACAATACCCCCAGCACTGAGCATAAGACCAATGGGTAATATCCAGGCTTTGCGCCTGAAATATCCGGGAATAAAGACCAGAGCGGTTGCAATGGCGAGCATTTGTGCCATTGGTTTAACGCTGTTAGGGTCTGTCACACCAATGACGGTGATAAGCCCAAATGAGGCGAGGATTCCTCCTGCGGCTCCGATTGAAGAAAAGACAAGACCTACTAAAGCTCCCCATACAAGAAGGAGCGTTATGTTCCCGATATCCATATCAAAAATTCCCTAATGAAGTTTGCGGCAGAGTATAGAACATTTTATGTGTTTTATTTGATTAACTATTCAACAAAAATTAACACAAGTTAATCAGGGTCTCCGCTAGCTTTACTTCCTGGTTTAGTGTGTAGACAAGGCGTTAAGTTATTGACTATTAGGAGTTTTGTAGAAGGAGTGCTGCCGCAGAGCTTACAGGGGGCTATTCACAGCGTCCCTGATAATCAATAACTTACCACCTCCACTATTAATTACACTGAGTAGTTACTTACACGTTTTGTTTAGTTCACACTCATATATCGTCATTGGCAAACCACAATAAGAGTCAAACTTGCAACCAGCCTCAACACCTTTTTTCACAATGTCTACTGGGTCGTCGAACATGTCATAGGTAGCATGCATGGCACCTAATGCGTGTTTGGCTCCCGATCCTGATGCCCAGAAGGTTGCAATGTCTCCAACATAGCGGTCGCCGAAGATTTGATAGATGCCAGAGGGGTTGGCAAGCAGGAAATTCAGGTGCATATCTTCTACTGCCTGATTGGAGTCACTGTTGTGTACCATGGCAAAAAAGTGCTCTTTCTGTATTTTGTGCAGTGCCAGCAAGGATTTGTAAATATTTGATTGACCATCAAAAGATAGATCGTCACCGTATTCTTCAAGTGCATGTTGCAGCATGATGCTACTTTGGGTAGAACCAGTGTAGGCAAACCAGGTGTCTTTGTACTTGAAGATTTTGTCAGGTTGCTTGTTCATCTCGGCAGTCACCTGATTGCCACTAATATCTATCAGTGTGTCTGCACCTATACATACTTTATTATTTTTGCGGGCGATAGCTAGTACGGTCATTTTATTATTCTCTATTCTCTGTTTTTATCGGGACTATATCTTTCAAATAGAATGGGGTAGAGTGTGCCACCTTATATACTGGTTCATAGATAGAGTGTGCGAAATGGCTGATAACGTACAATTCAAGACACAAACAAACAACGCTAACAAGCTGAGCGGGTTGACGGGAACGCTACGAGTTCCAGGCGATAAATCCATTTCTCACCGTTCCATTATGCTGGGTTCCCTTGCTGAGGGTGTAACGGAAGTGACTGGCTTTCTTAATGGTGAAGATTGTCTGGCAACACTTAATGCCTTTCGACAAATGGGCGTTAACATTA
>JALVFC010000508.1 GCA_027030285.1 Thiotrichaceae bacterium
TAAAGCTGTGATGGATGGCGGGCAACCCCATCCCCTGTTTTCGGAAAGACCACAGCCCAGGGCACATCCGTAGGCTTGCCCCAAAGCTCCTGATTGAGAAAATTGGCAAAACGTCCGGCAGCCAGCCCAATGGGTATCATTGGCGCAATAAAATCACCAATTTGCAGGAATTTAAGCTGGTACTTGCGAGCCAGTAGCCAGCTCACCAAGAGCACCCCCAGCAAGCCACCATGAAAACTCATGCCGCCCTGGGTTGTTTTGAACAACATCAGTGGGTCATGCAGAAATTTGTCAAAGGCGTAAAACAGTACATAACCCAGCCGTCCACCCAGCACGACACCCAGCGCACCGTAGAACATCATGTCATCGACCTGTTCCGGTGTGACCGGAATATCCTTGCGTTGGGCACGCTTTTTCCCCAGAAACAGAAATGCCAGAAAGCCGACCACATACATAATGCCATACCAGTGTACGGCAAGCGGGCCTATTCTGATCGCAACAGGATCAATGTTCGGATGGGCTATCGCCAGCGTAATTATATTGGGAACAAGGTTCAGGATCATTGATCAAAAAGCTCTTTTAGTTCATTTCCAGGGTTGTCGGCACGCATAAAGGCCTCACCGACCAGAAAGGTATGTACCTGATGATCACGCATGAGTTGTACATCCTGTTTACTGTGAATGCCGCTTTCCGTCACCACCAGACGTTCTGCAGGAATCTGTTGCAGCAAGTCTATGGTGGTTTGCAGATCCGTGTCAAAGGTGCGCAAGTTGCGGTTGTTAATGCCGATCAGTGGGGCATCCAGCTTAAGTGCACGTTGCAGTTCAGCCGCATCGTGTACTTCAATCAGCGCATCCATGCCAAGTTCAGTGGCAAGCTGGTACAGCTCTGCCATCCGGGAATCCTGCAAGGCGGAAACAATCAACAGAATACAGTCTGCGCCTATCGCACGGGCTTCATAAACCTGATACGGGTCAATGGTAAAGTCCTTGCGCAATACGGGTAACTGACAGGCATCGCGAGCACTTTGCAGATAAGCTTCGCTACCCTGAAAGTAGTCCCTGTCGGTGAGCACAGAAAGGCAGCTTGCCCCTCCCTTTGCATAACTTTTGGCGATTTCAGCAGGGACAAAATGCTCACGCATTACGCCTTTGCTTGGTGAGGCTTTTTTGATTTCGGCAATGACAGCTGGCTTGCCAGCGGCAATGGTGCTTTTTAATGCGTCCACAAATGGGCGCACTACGGGGGCTTTTGCCGCTTCTTCTTTAAGTACGGCTAACGGCTTGCGGGCTGAGCGTTGGGTAATTTCCTGCGCTTTGGTTGCAAGAATTTTCTTTAGTATATCCGGTGTGGCATTAGGCA
The DNA here is from genome assembly GCA_027030285.1 of Thiotrichaceae bacterium. Lineage (GTDB taxonomy): Bacteria > Pseudomonadota > Gammaproteobacteria > Thiotrichales > Thiotrichaceae > HyVt-477. The sequence goes on from JALVFC010000508.1 coordinate 1,363, forward strand.
TCGTCATCATTCAGGCATTGGTTTTTTGTTTCAGGGCTTCCAGTTTTGCCAGTGCATCGCCGTTGGCAATGACCTCAAGCGCACGCTGTACGCCTGCCTGGTGAGTGTCGGTCAGACCGGCGACATAAATGGCGGCTCCTGCATTCAGGGCAACAATATCCCTGGCTGTGCCGGGCTTGTTGGCAAATACATCCATTATGACTTGCAGGCTTTCCTCGGCAGAACTGACCTTTAACGAGTCGGTAGCCTGAGTCTGTATGCCGAAATCTTCTGGTTGAATCGTATATTCATGAATTTCACCACCTTTAAGTTCAGCTACAAAAGTAGGCGAGCCAATACTGATCTCGTCCATGCCATCATCTGCGTGCACCACCATAACATGATGGCATTCCAGTTCTTTCAGTACCTCGGCGAGCGGTGTCACCCATTTTTTGCTAAAGACTCCCAGGAGCATATTGGGTGCTGATGCCGGGTTGGTGAGTGGCCCCAGCAAATTAAACAGGGTGCGTACTCCCAACTCCTTGCGCGCTCCTATGGCGTATTTCATGGCGCTATGATGCTTCTGGGCAAAGATAAAGCCAACCCCCAGCTCATTGATACATTCTGCGACCTGTGTGGGGGTAATATCCAGGTTAACTCCCGCTGCTTCCAGCAGGTCAGCGGCACCGGACTTGCTGGATACCGAACGGTTGCCGTGTTTGGCTACTGTGCCACCTGCTGCTGCAGTGACAAAAATACTGGCTGTTGAAATATTGAATGTGCTGGAGCCATCGCCACCCGTGCCGACGATATCAACAGCACCAGGTGCGTGAATGGCAACCTTGGTGGAAAGCTCTCGCATGACTTTGGTGGCAGCGGTGATTTCTTCAACAGTTTCGCCTTTCATACGTAGCCCAATGAGAAAGCCGGCAATTTGTGCCGGTGTTGCCCTGCCGCTCATTATGGCATCCATTACGGCGTGCATCTGGTTTGCGCCAAGGTCTTGTCTTGCAAGTATTTTATTTAAAACTTCTGTGAAATTCATGGGCGTTTTTTATCAAGGCAAATCGCTAACAATTGCGTATGCTATCACGCAATTTGCAAATTTGAGAAATTTAACCGAACCTTTCATATACTATAGGTGTTGTGTTTATTAAATATATGAAGGAGTTATGCACATGGAAGCTAATGTTGGTGCACAAGATAAAAAAATTCGTATTGGTGCAGGAATTGTTTTGCTGATCCTGGGTCTGTTTATATTCAAAGGTAATCTACTGTTAATCATCCTGGGTTTTGTAGCCTTGATTACCGGTCTGGTTGGCTTCTGTCCCGCTTATAAGCTGCTTGGTATGAATACTGCCACAGGAGCTGCCAGCGGAGGAATCTCAGATGCACTTGAGTCTGCGAGGGATACTGTCGGTAGTGCTGCAGAGTCCGTAAAAGAGGTAGCCAGTGACGCCGTGGATAAGGTGGAAGAAGTTGCCAAAGATAGCGCGGATGCTGTTACTGACACAGCTGCTAATATTAAAACTGCTGCCGCTGATGCTGTTGAAAAGGCAGCGGATACGGTGAGTGATGCTGCTTCTAGCGTAAAGGATGCAGCTGTTGATGTGGCAGAAGATGCCATTGATGCAGTGAAAAAAGATAGCTGAAGGCTTGGTTCCAAGTCCGCCGGTCTTGCAGGCTATGCGTGCTGGTTCCAGTGCGAAAGGTCGATCTCTTCAATGACTCGCCATTCATGTGGTTCAGGGACGGCTGAGTGCTTGAGCAGTTTAATATATGTATTCCGTGGTATGCCTGTGGCACCCAATGATGCCAGATGACTATTCATGATCTGGCAGTCTATCAGGGTGTAGCCCCAGTGTTGCAGGTGCGCAGCCAACGCTAACAGTGCCAGTTTTGAGGTGTCCGTTTCCCGGCTGAACATGGATTCGCCAGAAAATACGCCTCTGCTGACTACTCCATACAAGCCCCCCACCAATTCATTATTACTGTTTCTGACTTCAACAGAATGGGCAACCCCCAGGTCATGCAAACGGCAATAGGCAGCGTGCATATCCCTGGTAATCCAGGTGTCATGGCTGTAACTGCGGGGTGCGGCACAGGCAAGCACTGTTGCTGAAAAGTCCTCATCAAAACTAACGCTGTAGCCTTTATTGCGGATAGTTTTTCGCAGGCTGCGAGATACCCGCATGGCTTCGGGGTACAGCACAGCACGAGGATCGGGACTCCACCAGTAAATAGGCTCATTCTCATTGAACCAGGGGAAAATACCCGCATGATAGGCATTGATCAGGCGTTGCGGACTTAAATCACCACCCACCGCCAATAAGCCATTTGGCTCATCCCATGCCAGCTCGACAGGAGGGAAGGCTTCGTCAAAAGCATCCTGTTCAAGGACGGTGAGGCTAACTTCTGAGGACATCGGTGTTGCTAACTTTCCTGTAACTGATCCAGATATTTTTCCGCATCCAGAGCTGCCATGCAACCAGTTCCAGCTGAAGTCACTGCCTGACGGTATATATGATCCATGACATCACCGGCGGCAAAGACACCGGGTACACTGGTGGCAGTTGCATTGCCACTGGTTCCACTTTGTACCTTGATATAGCCGTTTTCCATTTCCAGCTGACCTTCAAAAATCTGTGTGTTGGGTTTGTGACCGATCGCGATAAAAATACCGTGTACATTAATATCCTGAGTCTCGCCAGTTTTTACGTGCTTGACGCGCATGCCGGTCACACCCACATCATCGCCCAGCACTTCATCCAGAACATGATCCCACAGCAGAGTGATATTGCCATTTTCTGCTTTTTCCAGAATCTGCTTCTGGAGAATCTTTTCGGCACGCAACTCATCCCGGCGATGTACCAGAATCACTTCGTCAGCAATATTGGAGAGGTATAACGCTTCTTCAACAGCGGTATTGCCACCACCGATAACGGCAACTTTCTGGTTGCGATAGAAAAAGCCATCACAGGTGGCACAGGCTGAAACGCCACGTCCCATAAACTTTTCCTCTGATTCCAGCCCTAGATACATAGCAGAAGCGCCAGTACAAATAATCAGGGCATCACAGCTATAGCTACCGCTATCACCTTGTAGGCTAATGGGCTTGCTGTTTAGATTCAGTGAGGTAATCTGGTCAAAGATAATTTCTGTATCAAAACGCTGCGCATGCTTTAACATGCGATCCATCAGTTCAGGACCCTGCACACCTTCATTATCACCGGGCCAGTTATCAACATCGGTGGTCGTTGTCAGCTGGCCACCCTGCTGCATGCCGGTAATCAATACCGGATTCAGGTTGGCACGTGCAGCGTACACAGCTGCAGTGTAACCAGCAGGACCAGAGCCCAAAATTAGAAGTTTGCAATGTTTGGTGTCACTCATCTGTATCTCCATACGTTGATGCACCACTTTAGTGGGGCAAAAATAGAATAAAAGTTTATGCAATCGTAAGGAAAGAGCTCATCAAGGTAAAGAGAAACTCAAAGAAATATAGGCGAACCAGAGGAGTTTAGTAGTAGCAAGCCAGTCAGGGTGCTGGTAAGCTGCTTGTTATTTGTTAGTGGAGTGCAGGATTCTGGTCGCGCCGCTTAAGACCTAAAAGGTAGCAGGAGTGAAAAGGCTGAAAATGTAAAATGCTCCTATGAACCACAAAAAAGTTTTTATATGTTTTTTAATGAAAATGGCAGCTGGGAAATTGCAACGTTTGCCAGGCTGGTTGTTCTTGCATTGCAAAACTGTCGTACTAATCGTTGCCATAGAACCAAACATAAAGCCAGCTAGAGCATTAGCTTCCGAGCCACCCATAAACCAGAAGAGGAGTGCATAAATAGGCGCTTGTAAAAACATCAGTAATTGCATCAAAGGATATGCTTTTATAGAAAATGCTGCTATATCCTTGGTTGATATTCGGTAAAGGTTACTAATGAAGTTGGTCATTTTTATATCTTGTTTTAATTTTTTTTGAAGCATTCCAGCATGTACAACCATTTACCCTCGCATAGGTAAAGTGCTGACGAAGCCCTTGCTGTAATTTATGTTCTGCTTAATATCTTTAGTCATAGATAACTACTCAGGATAATTGTATGTAAGGCGGTGAGTTATTGATTATTAGAGCTTCGGCAACAGGATACTGCCGCAGAGCTTACAGGGATGTATTTACAGCATCCCTAATAAAATAACTTGCCACCTATACTGTTTATCACGCTGAGTAGCTACAGTTATAGAAACTTTATAATAGGTTAATAATTAACCTAAGCTTAATTTTGTGTGGAAAATTTGCTATTTTGCATGTTTTACTTTCAAGTCATTCCTGCACTGACTCAAGTTACCTATCCACAATTATGCTCAAAATAACAAGAATATTTTTCATCCCTGTAATCTTCGCCATACTATTTTCATTTATTTCAACTTCTTTATGGGCGGAAACGATACTGCATCGTGGCAATGGCGCAGAGCCTGAAACTCTGGACATCCATAAGTCATCTGGCGTACCGGAGGCCAATATCCAGCGTGACCTTTATGAAGGTCTGGTGACGGAAAATGCAGAGGGTGAGCTTATACCCGGTGCAGCCGAACGGTGGGAGCAGGATGCCAGCGGCAAACAGTGGACGTTCTATTTGCGCAAGGATGGTAAATGGTCAGATGGTAGTCCGGTGAAGGCGCATGATTTTGTCTATGCGCTACGTCGAGCAGTCAACCCGGCAACGGCATCGGAGTATGCTTTTATTCTCTGGCCTGTATTAAATGCTAGGGCGATTAGTAGCGGGAAAATCAAGGATATTAACAAACTGGGTGTTGAGGCAAAGGATGATTACACGCTGCTGATTCATCTTGAAAACCCAACTTCGTTTTTACCGGGGTTGCTGGCGCATCACATGGCATACCCGCTAAATCAGAAGGCACTGGAAGCAAACGGCAAGCAATGGACGCGCCCCGGTAAACTGGTCACGAATGGTGCCTACCAGCTTGCTAGCTGGTCGCCCCAGGCTTCACTGGTGCTGGAAAAGAATCCTTATTTTCGGGAAGCCGATAAAGTAAAAATCGACAAGGTAATTTACTATCCAACAGAAGATCAAAGTGCAGCATTAAAGCGCTATCGTGCTGGTGAGCTGGACATTACCGATGATGTTCCATCCACGCAGATAGACTGGGTGAAAGAGCATCTGCCGGCAGCCTTCCACAGTTCGCCTTATATCGGCACTTACTACCTGGCGCTGAATCTTCAAAAGCCACCGTTTAAAGATAACCCTGATTTACGTCGTGCGATCAGTCTTGCCATTGACCGGGAAATTCTTACCCAAAAAGTCACCAAATCCGGTGAAATTCCGGCTATGGGGTGGGTGCCACCGGGCATTATTCACTACCAGTCACAAACCATGCCGGAGGCGTCTCTGAGCAAAAAAGAGCGGATTGCGCGCGCTAAAGATTTATACAAAAAGGCAGGATATTCTGCTGCAAAACCGCTGCAAATCGAGTTGCTGTATAACACCAGTGAAAATCATAAAAAGATCGCCATTGCCCTGTCCGCAATGTGGAAACAAACACTGGGCGTGAAAACACGCTTGCGTAATGAAGAATGGAAAGTCTATCTGAATTCGCGTAGCCAGCGTCAGTTTGAAGTGATACGTGCGGGCTGGATTGGGGATTATAATGATGCTTCCAACTTCCTTGATCTGTTTCGTTCGGATATTGGTACCATGAATCCCTCTGCCTGGAAGAATGCTGAATATGATCAACTGATGCAGAGTGCAGCGGCGGAGACGGATATCAGCAAAAGGGCATTACTGATGCAGAAAGCCGAAAGGCTGCTGC
>JALVFC010000509.1 GCA_027030285.1 Thiotrichaceae bacterium
CATTCCTTATTCTGATAACGAAGCAGAAAAAGATTTATTCCAAATTAATTTGAAATACTAATGAGAGTGGAAACAAACAGAATAATTGCATGGTACAACTTAACAATAGTTTCGTTATCTTATTTAATTGGAAATATCTCACGAATATTTGAGTAAAAATGACTAATAAAATAAAAAAATGTTTTACTATGGAATATTATGAGATTTCGTTCGTTGTAGTATCAAACAGGACATTATTGCGTGGCAGATCAAGCTCGTGCAGAGATAATAAAGCAGCTTCCAAAACTCAGGCGTTTTGCCTTTGGTTTGACAGGCAATATGCATGATGCTGATGATTTAGTACAAGCAGCATGTGAAAGAGCGCTGACACGGCTTCATCAATGGGAGCAAGGAACACGCATGGATAGCTGGATGTATCGGATTATCCAAAACCTCTGGCTTGATGGTAAACGTAAATTAAAACTACGTGCTGAATCAGCCAAACCTGATGTACTTGATCAACTCATTGATGAGAATGCACATCGAGTCACAGAGGTTCAAGATTCATTAGTAGCAACGGTTCACGCCTTAGATGGTTTATCAGAAGATCAGCGGTCTGTGCTACTGCTAGTTTCTGTGGAAGGGTATTCATACAAAGAAGCGGCAGAAATATTAGATATTCCGATTGGCACCGTGATGAGCCGCCTTGCACGTGCACGCCTAGTCTTATATGAAACCATACATGCACCTACTAAATCTTCTCATCAAGGGAAAAGGTAAATGACTGATACAGAAATAGAATTGTTGATGGCCTATGTTGACGATGAACTGGATACACAACAACGAATTATGGTTGAGAATCTCATCAACCAAAGCGAAGAAGCACGTCACCTGGTTGAAAAGTTTAGTGTGTCAGCCAGCTCTTTAAAACAGAGTTTAGATGATATTGCCAAGCAAGATGTGCCAGAAAAGCTTATTGAAACACTACACTCTCCATCAAAGGCAAAGGTTGTACCTCTAAAAACAAACAAACACCAAAATAGCTTAGCAAACTGGCCTGGTCCTGGTCTCGCTGTTGCAGCAACGCTACTTTTGATGATTGGCACCTTGATTGGCATCTATGTTGCCAGGACGCAAGAGCCAGTGATGATAACAGGTATAGAACCACTACAATATGCGTTAGAAGCAGTTCCCAGCGGCCAGCAATTTAATCCGAAGGGAAACAATACAAAAATCACATTAGTTGCCACTTATAAAACGAAAAATGGATACGTTTGCCGGGAATTTAAACGCGAGAACACTGATGGATTAACTTCTGGATTAGCTTGTCGCAATAACGTTGGATATTGGGTGAAGCAGATTGAACTTGCCGATACAATATTAACCAGCGCAACAACCAGGCAAGAATACGCCCCAGCTTCTGGCTCAAATGACCCAATTTCAGACATGCTTGATAGACTGGATGCTGGTTCAGTCGTGCCTGTAGCTGAAGAACAGACATTAATTGATAAAAAATGGCATCCGTCCACGCATCAAAAGTAATCCTTAAACTACTAACTAACTGTGAGTCTTAATTCATGAAATATAATAAATACCTATTTTTAGTGTTAGTTCTCCTCAGTTTTCAGCTTATCACCTTGAAAAATAACCACCCTTTTACTGACACCCTTGTTTCTACAGCATTCGCGGATGATAGCGACAGTGATAGCGACAGCGACAGCGACAGCGACAGCGACAGCGACAGC
>JALVFC010000510.1 GCA_027030285.1 Thiotrichaceae bacterium
ATCCCTTCTGTCGGGCACAGGTAGTGGCGGGGATGCGGCCGGGGATACGCTCACCGCGATTGAAAACCTGGTCGGGTCCTCATACGATGATACACTGACGGGAGATAGCGGAGACAACCGTCTGACTGGCGGTGATGGTGCAGATACGCTAAACGGTGGGGATGGTGCGGATACGCTGTATGGGGATGCAGGTACTGACGTGATCAATGGCGGCAATGGCGATGACACAATATATGGTGGAACCGAAGCCGACCAGATTGATGGCGGGGCCGGTGTTGATCTGGTGGACTATAGCTGGTCAGGCGCGGCGGTCTCGGTGTCCCTCCTCTCTGGCACGGGCACGGGCGGAGACGCAGACGGGGATACACTTGTCGGCATAGAAAATCTGATTGGCTCAAACTTCGATGACGTATTGACCGGAAATGCCGGCGACAATGTTCTCGATGGCAGGGGAGGCGCAAATACACTCAATGGCGGAGATGGCGATGACACGCTCATCGGTGGAACCGGAAGTGACATCATCAATGGCGGGGCAGGAAATGACACTTACACACGTTTCTCACTTGGAGATGCTGATACCATCCATATGGATGCCGGTGATGATACAGTTACAGTGGTGCAGGGTTTTGGCGGATTTTTGTTGCACGCAACAGAAATCATAGACGGCGGCGCTGATGTGGATCTGGTTGATTTTTCCTTTACGGATGCAATACAGGTCGATTTGGCAGCCGGGACATTTGGCCTTGTTGGTGTCAGCACCACCGAAACCCTCCTTAATTTCGAAAATGTCAATGCCGGGCATGGAAGTGACCTAATCACCGGGTCAAGTGCAGACAATATTCTAAACGGTCGTGAGGGAAGTGACGTCATCAATGGCGGTGCCGGTAATGACACCATTGACGGTGGTCTTGATTCAGATACCATGGATGGTGGCGCAGGCATAGATACACTTGATATGCGATTTTACAACGCCAATTATATGCTGGATATGACCACAGGCGTTACCAGTATTACCGGAGAAACCGCCATTAATTTTGAAAATGTCCTGACTGGTGACGGCGATGACACCATTACCGGGACTTCCGGCGCCAATACCATTCGTACAGGTGCCGGAGCGGATAACATTCAGGCCGGAGCCGGCGATGATGTGATCGATGCCGGGGACGGGAATGATACAATTGATGGCGGAAACGGTATGGATACGGCAGATTACAGCACCGCTTCAGCCGGTGTGACAGTCGATCTTGCTGTATCGACTACGCAGATGACGGGTGGTTCGGGCAATGACACGCTGATCTCCATTGAAAACCTGACAGGCTCGGGTTTTGACGACACGCTGAGTGGCACGACAGGTGCGAACATAATCATGGGCGGCGGTGGAACCGATATTATTCTTGGCCTGGCTGGCGCTGACACGATTTATGGTGGTGATGGAGATGACAGTCTAAGTGGTGGGGGCGGAGCTGATGTTCTGGATGGCGGGATTGGCGATGATACCATCACCGGCGGTGTTGGCAATGACACGATCACTGGCGGTGATGGGGATGATGATATTCGTGGCAGATCCGGAAATGATATCATCAATGCCGGAGCCGGAAATGATACCTACACAAGAGTTGGTAATGAAGACGCCGATACCGTCTATATGGAAGCGGGTGATGATACCGTCATCATACAGCTGGTCACCAACAACAGCTTCATCATTTATAACTCCGAAG
>JALVFC010000511.1 GCA_027030285.1 Thiotrichaceae bacterium
AGAGTAGAAACCAAGCCGAATCAGGACTCATGGTTTTATGGCTTCGATAAACGAGCTATATCAGTTCATATGACTTATCTGCAACATTGGCAAACTTATATATTTTCCTCTGCCAATGAGACTCCACAGGTTACGTGGCAGAGCCACGTAACCTCATTGCAGTGGCTCCGCCTCTCGAAATGGGAACTTTACACATTGCGTGAAAAAAAGTTACTGATTCGTTGTTCAATATCACCAGCAACCTGTTTTGCTTTTTCCCAGCCTTCCTTCACTTCATCTTCAGATGATTTGGCTATTTCCAGAGTTTTGCCGCCAAGGTTCTCGATTTTTTCTTCAATATCATCCCATTCTTCCAGAACTTTTAGCTTCGCCAGGGTCAGGCGCATTTTCAGGGAGTCGGTGTCAATATCTTCTATTTTTTCCTCAACATTCTCCAAAGCATCAAGAAACTCCTGCTTGGCTACAAGTGCTGCCGCCATGATGTTTTTCTTTTTTTCTTCCAGAGCTGTGAGTAAAGTGTCCAGTTGTTTGTTGCTATCGGTCATTGTTTGCTCCTTATCATGTGAAAATAAATCGTGCCCTAAAACATGGCTAATCTCTCATACCACGCTACTAAAGTAGCTGAAGACCAATAGTAATGATGTCACTCAGGTGACAGTTTTGATGTTGTTTTTCATTGTTGATGTTGGAGAATCAGCCGCTACATCAACTCACTATTGCTGACTGGTGACAGAAGTCTGCTAACCACCTTACCAGCCTGTTTTTCCTTAAGTGTCTTGAAGTGATCCGGGTTGGCTTGCGGGAGTTCTCCTTGCTCATATTCTAGATAAACAAGCCCGTTTTTTTGCAGCAACTGTTTTTCTGTTATCTGTTTGAGTAGTGTTGGCAGGTAGTTTTTGCCAAAGGGTGGATCCAGAAAAATAATATCGAAGGGGTAGGGTTGTTGATCGAGATAGTCGAAGGCATCTGCCTGTATCAAAGTTGCTTTATCAGTTTTTAGCAGGTGAATATTTTGTGTGAGTTGCTGGATGGCTGCTGGATGCTGTTCAATGAGGGTGACGTGCGCTGCACCTCTGGAGAGTGCTTCGAATGCTAGTGCGCCACTGCCAGCGAACAGGTCGAGGCAGTGTGCTTCATGGAGGTAACCTTGTAGCCAGTTGAACAGGGTTTCGCGTACCCTATCGGGGGTGGGGCGGAGTCCCGGGGCAGTGGCGAAGCTGAGTTTTCTGCCCCGCCACTGTCCCGCTATGATGCGCAGGGTGTTGGTGTTACCCGGCTGGCGTTGTGGCTTTTTTCTGCGTGCTTTTTTCAACCTGTTTGTTACCTTCTTGCTGATTCTTTTTCCCGGTTTGCTTGTCTTTTTGTTTCTCATTGCCAACCACAACCGTTAGCATTTTTTCAGGGTGAACACGGCGTTTCCAGGCGTCAATGACTTCATCTCTGCTGATTTTATTGACAGTGTCGGCAAAGGTGTCCAGGTAATCCAGCGGCAAGCCGTAGAAGCCGATCATGGCTATGTAGCTGACAATATCACTATTGCTGGCGGTTCTTAGCGGGAAGCCGCCAGTGATGTTCTTTTTGGATTGCTCCAGTTCAGCTTCACTCGGTCCTTCCTTTAAAAATTTGTTGAGTTCATCGCGGGATACTTTGATGGCTTCATCGACCTGATCATTTTTGGTTTGCAGACCGAGAATATAGGGGCCGAGTTCCCGTTGTGGTGAGAAGTAGCTGTACACACTGTAGGAGAGTCCGCGCTTTACCCTGACTTCTTTCATCAGGCGCGAGGTAAAACCACTGCCACCAAAAACATGGTTGCCTAGGTATAGTGTGAAATAGTCCTTGTCTCCACGCTTGTCGCCAATTTGTCCAATATATACATGCGACTGGCTGGAAGGAAAGTTGATATGCACTGTTTTGGCTTCTGTTAGCGGCTTTACAGGTGGAATGGCTGCGGCTTTTTCTCCTGCCGGGATGCTGCTTGATACGGTTTCAGCCAGCGCTTCTGCGTGCTTGCGGTCAATATTGCCGACTATAGCGAGGATGCCGTTTTTGGCAACATAGTGTTTTTTGTAGAAGGCTTTCAGATCATCCAGGGTGATGGCTGCAATACTTTCTTCGGTACCATTTTCGGGTGAGGCATAAGGGTGGTCGCCATACAGGTTTTTATAAAACGCTTTGCTGGCAATAGATCCCGGATCCTGCTTTTCAGCCTGTAAGCCGATGAGCGCCTGTTTTTTGGTGCGTGCAAAATCTTTTTCCGGGAAGTCGGGTTTGCCTAGCACCTTGAGCCAGGTATCAAGTGCTTTTTTCTGCTCATCCGGTAGCGTGATAGTTCGTAGCCCCAGGCTGGAACGCTCCATACCAGAGCCGGATGAAAACTGTGCGCCGACAGATTCAAATGCTTCAGCAATTTGATCTGCATTCATGCCATCCGCGCCCTTATTCAGCATGCTGCTGGTGAGCATGGCAAGTCCTGGTTTGTCACCATCGCGCGCGCTACCTCCAGAGAAGACCAGCTGTAAATCCAGCATGGGGAGCTGGGGTGCTGGTACGAAATACACACGCAGACCATTGGCTGTTTGCCAGTGCTGTATTTTTGGAGCTGCGAGTGCGCTTTGGATGCTGCCAATAAGTGTCAGCAACAGGGTGGCAGTTAGTAATCTGTATAAGTGTTGTAATATTTTCATTTTATTCACCCTCTTCACTGGTTGCTGCTTTCTTGTCAAGAGGCAGTGGTTGTAACCGTGCCACGGTTAAATGATCTTCTATCAGGTATTTCTGTGCCACTTTCTGTATCTGCTCGGGTGTAACTTTTAGTATTTCGGGTACATATTCGTCGATTAACTGATAGCCCAGCCCGACCGATTCCAGTGAACCCAGTACGCTGGCGATATTTTCGATGGAATCACGCTGATACACTTCGCTGGCAACAACCTGTGCCTTGACGCGCTTGAGCTCTTCCTCCGAGACTTTTTCTGTTTTCAGAAGCTCTATTTCTTCGAGCATTGCCTTTTTCAGATCTTCGATGGTTTTGCTTTTGGTGGGTGTGCCGGAAAGTACGAAAAGATTTGGCAGACGTCCAAAGCCATCATAACTGGCACCTGCCGATGCAGCGATTTCCTTATCCCTGACGAGCTTTTTGGCAAAGCGGGCACTGCTTCCACCATCCAGTATATTTGCCAGCACTTCCAGTGCATAAGGCTCCCACTTTTCTTTGGCATTGATAAGTCCGGGAGTTTTATAGCCCATGCGCAGGTACGGCAGTTTGGCTGGTGCTTTAACGACAATACTGCGAGGACCTTTTTGCTCCACTTCAGTACGCAGCTTGGGGGCAGGGATGTCGCTGGTTTTAATCCTGGCGAAATATTTTTCTACTAGAGCAAAAACAGCATCAGGTTCAACATCTCCAACGACAACCAGGGTGGCATTATTTGGGGCATACCATTTTTCATACCATTTGCGCAGGTCGCCTACTTTCATGGTGTCCAGGTCAACCATCCAGCCGATAACCGGAGCGCGGTAGGGACTGTTCAGGAAGGCTACAGCATTAAATTGTTCGCGCGTTAATGAAGTTGGCCTGTCGTCAGTACGCCAGCGGCGCTCTTCCTTCACAACCTCTATTTCTTTCTTGAACTCCTTTTCATCCAGGATCAGGTTACGCATGCGGTCTGCTTCCAGCTCCATGGCGACTTCGAGCCGATCTTTAGCGATGACTTCGTAATAAGCGGTATAGTCCTGGCTAGTGAAGGCATTGTTGCGTGCGCCGTTGACTGAAAGGATTTTTTCAAACTCCCCGGAGGCGTGATTTTTTGTACCTTTGAACATCATGTGTTCCAGGGCGTGAGATAAACCGGTTATCCCCTCATGCTCGTAGCTGGTGCCAACGCGATACCATAGCTGGAGCACGACAACAGGTGCGCGGTTGTCTTTTTTAACGAGTATTTTCAGACCATTATCAAGGGTCTTTTCGCTAATCTGACTATGGGGGGCAGTCAAGTCATTATTTGTTTGCGAAAGCGTTTTTTCGCTTGCTGGCTGACTGTTTGCAGGCTCTTTTGCTGAATCAGTTTGCGTGTCTTTAGCTGAGAGAGGAGAGGTGAGTGTGATAAACAGGCTTAGTAGCAAGTATCGGTTAAAGATTTTCTTCATAAGTGTTAGTATCTTTTCGGTTTGAGGAGCACTCCGTTTTTGTGGGGCTTCTTTGGTTATTTTCAAGTTGTTATTTAAGCCCTGAATTGTACGATGTTTGGATTTAAAAAGAAAAAAAACTCTAACGATATTTCTTCTGAGGTGTCTGATGAGTCATCTGTAACTGATATTCCTTCACTTGAGGAAAGTGATCAGGGCAGTCCTGGCGATGATACAAACGTAAAAAAACCAGGGTTGTTTGCCCGTCTGAAAAGAGGCTTGTCTCGCACAGGAAGTAGCCTGACTGAGGGTATGGGTACACTTATCCTGGGCGAGAAACAGATTGATGATGAGGTGCTCGAAGAGCTGGAAACGCGCCTGTTAATGGCGGATGTGGGGATTGAGGCAACACAGAAAATTATTAATGAGCTGACTCGTCAGGTGAGTCGCAGCGAGCTTAAAGATGTGGATGCCCTGATGCGAGCTTTGCAGGAAACCATGGTTGATGTGTTGGCTCCGAGTACGCAACCCCTGCTGATTGACGAGAGCAAAAAACCGTTCGTGGTGTTAATGGTTGGTATTAACGGTGCGGGGAAAACCACCACCATCGGCAAGCTGGCTAAAAAGTTTCAGTCTGCTGGCAAGTCAGTCATGCTGGCTGCTGGAGATACCTTTCGTGCAGCCGCAGTGGAGCAATTGCAGACCTGGGGGCAGCGTAACGATATTCCGGTAATTGCCCAGGGGACAGGAGCGGATAGCGCCTCGGTCATTTATGATGCGATGGAATCGGCACGAGCCAACCAGGTTGACATACTGCTTGCAGATACCGCTGGACGTTTGCATACGCAGGATAATCTTATGGAAGAGCTTAAGAAAGTGCTGCGTGTGATGAAAAAACTGGATGATACTGCGCCACATGAAGTAATGCTGATTGTCGATGCCAGTATTGGACAGAATGCGTTGGTTCAAGCCAAAGAGTTCAACCAAGCTTTGGGGCTGACCGGTATTACAGTAACCAAGCTGGATGGCACGGCAAAAGGCGGCATTCTGTTTGCTATTGCTGAGCAGACAGGAATTCCGGTGCGTTTTATTGGTGTCGGTGAAGGTATTGATGACCTGCAACCCTTTGATGCACGGAGCTTTACCAATGCATTATTACAAGTTAATGAGCAGGGTTGATTTATTCCAATATGATTGAATTTACCAATGTTAGCAAGCAATATCCAACAGGACAGCTTGCTTTATACAATGTGAATTTTGCCATGCAACCTGGGGAAATGGTCTTTTTAACCGGTCACTCAGGTGCAGGAAAAAGCACCCTGTTAAAACTGATCGCTATGCTGGAGCGTCCTTCTCAGGGTGAGATCGTTGTCAATGGAAAAGCCGTAAACAAACTTAAAAACAAGCATATTCCGCCCTTTCGTCGGCATATAGGTATGATTTTTCAAAATCATCATTTATTGCTGGATCGAAGCGTATTTGAAAATGTGGCGTTGCCATTAAAAATTACTGGTATGCATCATCGTGATATTCGCCGACGTGTGCAGGCAGCGCTGGACAAGGTAAGCTTGCTGAACAAGCAAAAGGAAAACCCCATGATGTTATCCGTGGGTGAGCAGCAGCGAGTCGGGATTGCGCGGGCAGTGGTTAACAAACCTACCATTATTCTGGCAGATGAGCCCACAGGTAACCTTGACCCTGAGTTAGCCCAGGACATTATGTATACTTTCCAGCAGTTTAATGAGCTGGGTGCAACGGTGCTGATTGCCAGCCATGATCAGACACTGATTGAGAGCATGAATAAACGCATTATTGTGTTGCAAAAAATTAACCCCTGAGCTTCTACATAAGTAATGACCAACGTCACTAAAACAAATCAACGAGCCCGTCAGTATTCTTTTTTCGACGCATGGTGGCAGCATGTGCGTGCAGCGATGGCTTTTAGCCTGAAGCGCCTCTGGTTTAATCCACTATCCACATGGATTACCCTGGCTGCGATTGCTATTGCCTTATCCTTACCAGCAGGATTGCACCTTTTTTTGAAGAATTTGCAGACACTCACTGATGACAAACGGCAGGTTCCTACGGTATCACTATTTCTGAAACAGAGTGTTACTGCACAACAGGCAGAGGACAGGGCAGCGTTATTGTCAGAGTTAAATGATATAGACAAAGTTGTTTTTGTCAGCAAGGAAGATGCCTTAAAAAAGTTTGGTGAAATAACGGGCTTTGGCGAGACGCTGGAAACTCTGGATGATAATCCTCTACCACATGTTTTGGTGGTGACACCAAACCTGACAATGACAGGTGAAATGGATGCACAAATCAGGAAGCTTGTTCGCCAGTTAAAAAATTACCCTGAAGTTGATTCAGTGCAGGCGGATATTGAGTGGGTGCAACGCTTGCATGCCATTATTCTCATAGCGCAGCGGATTTTATATGTTGTTAGTGCGCTATTGTTGTTGACGGTGTTGCTAGTGGTGGGCAATACCATTCGTCTGGATATTGAGAACCGCAAGGAAGAGATTGATGTAACCCGCTTTATCGGTGCAACACGTGCCTATATCCGCCGCCCTTTTATCTTTGGTGGTTTGTGGTATGGACTCTTCGGCGGGATTATCAGCCTGGTTATCGTGCATTTTGCCCTGTTGTTTTTGTTACCTCCAATCAACAGGTTGTCTACATTGTACGGGAGTCATTTTACGCTTAGTGGTCTGGACTTTAAAATGACTTTTTTAATTCTGCTGATTAGTAGCCTGCTCGGCATAGTTGGTGCCTGGCTGGCTGTGGGGCAGCATTTGCGTAAAACTGAGGTTGTATTGTAATCCCTGCTATACAGCTTCCGTCTGAAATAGATATTAAGGACACAGAATGTCTTATACAAAGTTATTACTGATAATTTTTTTGTTGAATTTATTTATGGGTTTTTCCTCAGTCCAGGCCACTTCTTCGGGAACTCAGGACTGGGATAAACTTGTACGTGAG
>JALVFC010000512.1 GCA_027030285.1 Thiotrichaceae bacterium
GTCCTGGGGTATTGATTCAGAGAGCCGCACGCTGGTAGTTGAGTAGCTACGCTAATTCACCTCATTAGCAGGAAAACAAGCAAATATCAGGAGGCTCTCTGGTAGCTCCTGTTATTGGTCTTTCCTCTTTGTTGATCTATGTTAGTGCCATTGCCGCTATCCTGGGTAAAAATAAGTGTGATATAGGTCAATGTTTATTTGATATATAAGAAAATAAGGGTATACTAATATATTAAGTTGTTTGCATTGTTATTTACTGGCATTGTTGCTAGCAAGGCGATATATTATGTCTTGCAGTGCTTAACTGGCATCGTGGCGGTGTTTGAGGGGTGACCCCATAGATCCGTCATACTATAAAATCAAAAATTTAGATAGGGAGTGGTGGGTTACAGTACTGGTTGCCCCAGCTTTTGGAGGATTAATATGGAGCGTAGTGTTGAATGAAAACTAAAAGAATAATTATTAAGTCGGTTATTTGCTCGATACTTCCCTGGTTGTTTGTAGCGCCGTTTAGCGTCTTGCATGCAGAAAAGGTTGTTAATGTGGAAAGTAGAGCATCCAGTGCGCAAACTGTATTGGGCAGTACTGTTATTCCATACAGGGAAGTAACCCTGGCAGCTCAGATGCCTGGTCGTGTAGTATCTATCAGTGGTGATGTTGGTACTATGATCAAAAAAAATCAGGTCATTGTAAAAATTGACGATGACGACTTGCAGGCTAAACGTCGTTCTGTGTTAGCCGCTCTGGAGGCCGCTCAGGCATCGTTGAGAAACTCACAAGCTCAATATACACGCGAGATGGTTTCTCCTCGGAGTAAAAGTATTTCAGGAATGCCCGGGTTTGGTCTGCCCGCCATGATGGATATCTACATGACTCGGCCAATGTACGAGATGATGGGGGACTATGATCAGGATGCAAATCGTTACTCAGATCTTATGAATAGTGCTACTGGCGTGAGTCAGGCAAAGAGTCAGGTAATGCAAGCCTGGTCTCAGTTAAGTGAAATTGATGCCAGATTGAAAGATACAGTTGCTGTTGCTCCGTTTGATGGCATGATCTTGAAGAAAATGGTTGAAGTCGGTGATACCGTGCAGCCTGGTCAGCCGCTGGTCAAGTTTGGTGATGTCAAATATAAACGACTGAAAGCGGACGTTCCCTCGATAATGGTTGGTAATCTCAAGGTGGGTATGGTGGTTCCGGTTGTAATCAATAGTGAATTGAAAACCGAAGCACGGGTGTCCAAAATTTTCCCCATTGCTGACCCATCTCGTCATACGGTCACTGTCAAGTTTGATCTGTATACCAATGTTAATGCCTCTCCAGGCATGTATGCTGAAATTTCCATACCAAACAGGTCTTCCAAGGCGCAAAGTGTATTGGTTATTCCGCGTACTGCGCTGTTAAAGGGTAGAAGTCTGGATAGTGTATTACGAGTAAATGAAAAGGGTGAGACAGAATTGCGTCTGGTCAGGTTGGGAGCAGATCAGGGAGATGGCAAGGTCGCAGTTATATCCGGTTTGGAGGCTGGCGACAGAATCATTGATGAACCACCAGCAGGCGCAAAATCAGGCACTAAAGTCGAATAATGAAAAACACGATGAAAAGCTTTTTCATTTGAATAGCCCTTATTGCTAAATTGCTGGATTAATTTTATGACTGACCATACAGAAACCAAAACCCCAATAAAACATAACTTAGGTATTGCCGGAGGTCTG
>JALVFC010000513.1 GCA_027030285.1 Thiotrichaceae bacterium
AGCGTGAAAACAGCCGCATCCTGAAAGCCGCAGGTATACCAGAAAACAAGGAAGCCGCCCATGCCCTGTTAATCAAGCTGGGCTACTGGCAGGAAGACTATAACCCCTGGCTGCGTCGCATGGGTGTCAACACTGAAGAACCTGCCCTGCCCGTACCGGAAATTACCGCAACAGAGCGCCGCGACCTGACACATCTTACCGCCTGGGCAATTGATGATATTGGGAACCAGGATCCTGACGATGCCATCTCCCTGGAAGGTGACACTTTATGGGTACATATCGCTGATGTATCCGCACTGGTTGTACCGGATTCCGAACTGGATATCGAAGCACGCACCCGTGGTACCAACATATACCTGCCCGACCAAACATTGCACATGTTGCCACGCGCCATTACCGAACAATTGGGTTTGGGATTACAGGAACAAAGTCCTGCCCTGTCAATTGGCTTTCGCGTGAGTGAAAAAGGGGAACTGGAGAACATCGAGGTGTGCCTGTCAACCGTCCATGTTACCCGCACCACTTACGACCAGGCAAATACGGAACTGGATACCACCTTTGCCGATCTAAAAGCTATTACCGACCGTTACCGCCAACGCCGCATTGACAATGGTGCTGCCATGCTCGAACTGCCAGAAGTGAATATCACAGTGCAGGATGGTAATATTCAAATTTACCCCTATCAAAGCGATGGTAGCAGGCAAATGGTCGCCGAAGCCATGCTTGCAGCTGGAGAAGCTATCGCCACTTACGCAGGTGATAACAACATCCCTATTCCCTACGCCTATCAACCTGAACCTGAGGAAATACAGCACCCGCAAAGCCTTTCCGAGCATTACGCCTACCGTCGTTGCTTCAAGGCATCACGCCACGCCACCGAAGCCGAATCCCATTTTGGCTTAGGGTTGCCACGTTACACTCGCGTCACTAGTCCACTAAGGAGATACCTTGATCTCATCGTCCATCAGCAACTACGCGCCTACCTGAACAACCACCCCCTACTGGATCGTGAAGCTCTGATAGAACGCATCGGCATTGCAGATGAAGCCAGCTTCGCCGCACGCAAGGCAGAACGCTTCTCGAATCAACACTGGAAGTTGCTGTATTTCAAACAATACCAGCAACAACAGGGAAAACAATGGCAAGGAGAAGCCATCGTCGTACAACAGGAAGAGCGCAAAACAACCATTATCCTGCCCGAACTCGCCCTGGAACCCAAAATACGCAAACAGGACAAAGCAAAACTGGATGACACCATTCAGGTACAGGTTACCTCAGTGAATATTCCCGAATTGCAGGCAAACTTCAAGGTTTGTTGAATACTTTGTCTACTCAGCATAATTATGAGCACGGCAACAAGCTATTGATGATTAGGTCTTTGTAGTCTGGTACGCTGACGCAGTGCTAACAAGGATGTTTCTCAATATAATCTATACATATATACCGCATGCGCTGTGTTTCACGCTGAGTATTAACAATGTTTTTACAGCTGCTTTTGCAACTCCTCGAGTGCATCCATATCGCCTTTTGCCGCTAACTTAGCCTGTTCTGGCAAACTCATAATTGCCTTTTTATTGATAATTTTTTCACCTGCACCTTCAAGCTTTTTGACCAGATCGTCACCGGGTTGCGCTGATACATCAGCATAACTCCTGATACCAATGGCTGATAAAGAAGCAGCCAGTTTAGGGCCTACACCTTTTAAAACTGACAGGTCGTCTTCAGCACCTTTAGTTGACTTCGCTTTAGCCTTTTTAGCAGCATTGTCTTCAACAGGCTTTGCTTTATCAGAACCTGTAGCGGCATCGTTTTTATCTGTAGTTTTAGTTTTTTCAGGTTGGAGGTTGCTGTCTTTTGCTGTTTTGTCTTTTGCTGTTTTGTCTTTTTCCCCGCTTTCTTTGTCCTTCTTTGCTTTATCCTTGTTTTCTGTAGTCTTGTTATCTGAGCTGACAGCACCAGTTTTTTTCTCGGTTGACTCATCTGTTGCAGGTTTTTCAGCTGCTTCTGATTTTGTAGTAGCAGCGGCGGGCTTGGCAGTCTCAGCTTTTACGCTATCTGCCTGAGTATTATCCTGCCTGCTCTGAACTTGTGTTGTACTGGAAGTCTGGGAGCTTGCAGCATCTGTTTGTTTATTTTTATTTTTTACAAACAGTGTATAGAACATCCATTCAGCCAGCCAGCCAGCTAATACTCCAAATATGAAAATTACAATCTTGCTCATTCTGTTTCTCCTGGGAAATATGGATACTCTCTGCAGTCAGGAATGCCAAAAACAGGATACATCCAGGTTAAGATAATCCTGGCTGCAAAGAGTGTATGCGTTGTGTTTACAATGGTCAGGATTATATATGAAAGTTCTAATGAACGATGTTAATAACCGACCAGTTGCCATTTTCTTGACCTGTCAGGCATTCATATTGGGGTGTAAATGACTTGTAACATCCTATATATTAGTCAAGATCTACAACATTGATAGCGACAAAAGGAAACTTGCTACAAAACCAACCTTAGCCAGGCATAAGCAATAAACCTACAAATAACTCAAGCCATGACAAAACGCACAAAAAATCCTTTCAATCACTTAACCAGACAGACCCAGGGGCAATGAAACAACTCATCTCGATTCTCATCGTATTGGCGATTGCCGGTGCAGGTGGTTATTGGCTAATCACCAACAAACCTGAAATAAAAAAACATAGCAAAAAGCCTGTGATTCCTGTTGTCAAAGTCGTTCCTTTTCGTTTACAGGATTACCGTATCACCGTACATACATCGGGTATCGTCGAAGCGCGCACTAAAACCACGCTGGTCTCTGAGGTGGCTGGTAAAGTGAGTACAATTAAATCTGCCTTTCAGGAAGGCAACTATTTTAAAAAGAATGATCTGCTGCTAAAAATCGACGATATCGATTACCGCAATAATATTGCGATTGCAGCGGCTGAAATTGCCCGGCAGGAGCTTGCTGTAAAAGAGCAAATCTCACAAAGTAAGCTGGCAAAACAGGACTGGGATTTATTCGGTGAGAAAAAAAGGAAACCCAGCGAACTTGCCCTGCGCACCCCGCATATCGCCAGTGCCAAAGCTGCCCTTAAAGCCGCCAAAATACGCATGGAGCAGGCGCAGCTACAACTGGCACGCACCACTATCACAGCCCCTTATAATGGTCGCGTATTAACTCGCAAGGTCGATGTGGGACAGTACGTCACTCCTGGAACGCCACTCGGTACGCTTTTTGCCACAGATACCATTGAAGTACGACTACCACTCTCCCTTGCCAATTATGAACTACTGGGAATACCCGAGTTTTATCAAAATGAAGCGCAACCCGCTGCAAACAAGCTCCCAAAAGTTACTTTCTACACTGAAACCACTCCAGGTACGCGACACGAATGGTCTGGTAAAGTGGTCCGCACCAGCGCTGCGCTAGACGATAAAACCCGTCAGCTGTCTGTTATTGCGCGTATTGATAACCCCTTTGCACGCAATAACAATGGTTCACCACCTGTAAAGCTGGGGCAATTTTTACAGGCAGATATCGTTGGCAAAACACTTCACAATGTT
>JALVFC010000514.1 GCA_027030285.1 Thiotrichaceae bacterium
CACTGAGTCATCAAAACACCATTTTGCTATTTCAGCCCAATTCAGATAGACAGGTCAATAATCATACCCAGCATAGTAACTCGATGGGTAAAGTCCTGGTCCAGCCCGTTACAATCCTGCATCGCGATGCAGGCAAAGTTGTTATCTCAGGTGAGGGAATGCCTGGAAATTATCAGCTCATCAGCACTCCGCCAGCCCTGGCAACCAACGGTATGCTCGTCAAACGCTATCGCCCAGCAGAGCAAAAACAATTAAATAAACAACCTGCTAAACCCACCATGTTACAGGGTAATACACACTAATGCACCGCCTGATTGCCTGGTTTGCTCGTAATAGTGTTGCTGCCAATTTATTGATGGTGGCGATTTTTGGTGTCGGTTTTTATGCCATTTATAACAAGCTGATCACAGAAGTATTCCCTTCTTTTGAACGCGATGTCATTAATATCAGTGTCCCCTACCCTGGCGCTTCACCCGCCGAAGTGGAATCTGCAGTGGTACTGCGCGTTGAGGAAGCCATTCAGGACTTGCAGGGTATTGACCATATTTACTCCAATGCAAAGGAATCCCAGGCACAGATTCGCGTAGAGGTGAGTAATGTTAGTCTTATCAAGATTGTTAGTGAGATAAAGAACAGAGTCGATGCTATTTCCACTTTTCCTGACGATGTAGAAAAGCCGATTGTCAGCCAGCAGGAACGCAAACGCGAAACCATCAGCGTAGTGTTATCCGGTGAAATGAGTGAACACCAGTTACATCAAATGGCATTGCAAATTCGGGAGGAGATTACACATCTACCTGAAATTTCACAGGCAGATATTGCAGGCTTGCGCGCTTATGAAATCAGCATCGAAATTTCCGAAGAAACCCTTAAACAATATGGTTTAACCCTGGAAACAGTTGCCAAAGCAATCCAGGCATCCTCGCAGGATATTCCTGCTGGCACCTTGCGTACTAGTGGTGGAGAAGTTCGTTTGCGTGTACTGGGTCAGGCGTATGATCGAAAGCAATTTGAAAACATTGTGATTCGCAGTGCTATAGACGGCTCACGTATCCGCCTGGGTGAGATTGCCACGGTCAATGATGGCTTTACCGAAGACCCGCTTTATGCCATTTTTGACGGCAAGAGAGCAGCTATCATTCCGGTGTACCGGGTAGGCAAGCAAAATACGCTGGATGTTTCACAAAGCGTCAAGCAATATATTAATCAGAAAGCCGGCACTTTACCACCTGGGGTGTCTCTGACCTACTGGAAAGACAGATCACGCATCGTTAAAGCGCGCTTGCAGACCCTGCTGAACAGTGCCTTGCAAGGGGGTATTTTGATTCTGCTGTTGCTGGCGCTTTTTTTACGTCCCGCAATTGCATTCTGGGTGAGTGTGGGTATCCCTATCAGTTTCATGGGTGCACTGGGGGTAATGAGCTACCTGGATGTCAGCATCAACCTGATTACATTGTTTGCCTTTATTGTGGTATTGGGGATTGTTGTCGATGACGCCATCGTCACTGCAGAGAATATTTATTCCCATCAAAAACGCGGCAAAGATTCCCTAAAAGCAGTCATTGAAGGAACCCAAGAAGTCTCCGTACCTGTTACTTTCGGCGTTATGACTACGGTTGCATCCTTTGTACCATTACTGATGCTGGCAGGTATTCGTGGCAAGCTTTTTGCCTATATTCCTATGGTTGTGATACCGGTTCTACTGTTTTCTCTCATCGAGTCAAAGCTCATTTTACCGACTCATTTGCGCCACCTGAAAGCAATCCCTCGCCACCCCAAAGCGGATGAGGTTAACTTTTTACTACGCATGCAACAGAAAGTTGCCAATGGGCTAGAGAGTTTTGTGGATAAGGTATATCAACCACTTCTGGAGAGTACACTAAACGTACGTTATCTCACCCTTACTTTCTTTCTGGCAATTCTGGCACTGGCGATAATTTTGGTGAAGAGTGGATATTTCCCCTATACCTTTATGCCCAGGGTGCAATCAGAATATATCAAAGCAACATTGTATATGCCTGAAGGCACTCCCGTTAGCGTAACCGAGAAACATATCCTGCATATCAATAAACAGGCTGAAAAATTACGCCAGAAATATATTGATCCGGTTAGCCATGAATCTGTGATTAAACATATTCTGGTCACAGTGGGATCAACTGGTACTGGGCTAAGCCGTGCCAGCAAAGGGAGTTCCAATATCGCCCAGGTTCAACTGGAGACAATTCCACCTGAAAAACGCTCACTTGAAATTACCAGTAGCGAACTAACTGGCGAATGGCGTAAATTAATCGGCGATATCCCCGGCAAAAAGGAACTCCGGTTTCGCTCAGAAATTGCCCACGGCGGAGATCCCATTGATATCCAGCTACAGGGCAGTAATTTTTCAACATTGGCAGCTGCTGCAAAAGCAGTAAAAGAAAGAATTGCTCTGGAAAATGCAGCCAACGGTGTATTCAATATTAAAAACAGTTTTGAAGGCGGCAAGCAGGAAATGCAAGTCACACTGAAACCAGACGCCGACTTGTTAGGGATAAAACTGGCAGATCTTGGTAAACAGATACGTTATGCCTTTTACGGTGCAGAGGCACAGCGTATTCAACGTGAACGTGATGATATCCGTGTCATGGTGCGTTATCCCAAAGCAGAAAGACAATCCATAGAGGATTTAAATGATATGGCAGTACGCACCACTACAGGTGCCGAGATTCCCTTGTCAGAAGCTGCCAGCATTACCCATACCACAGGCGTACCCATCATTACCCGCGTTGATCAGCAACGGGTAGTGAACGTCAGCGCCGATCTGAATAAAGAAAAGGGCAATGCCGATGCGATTGTCGCAGATATAAAAAAATGGCTGCCGGATGTACTGGCTCACTATCCTGGTGTGCGCCCCAGCTTCGAAGGTGAGCAAAAAGAGCAACAGGAAATGTATCACAGCATTTTCGTCGGCCTGACTCTGGTCTTATTTGCCATCTATGCGCTGCTTGCCATCCCGTTTCGCTCCTATATTCAACCGCTGATTGTAATGATGATTATACCTTTCAGCCTGATTGGTGCATTAATAGGACATGCCATTATGGGCATGGCGTTAAGCATTAGCAGTATGCTGGGCTTGCTTGCACTCAGCGGCGTAGTCGTCAATGATTCTCTGGTAATGGTTGACTATATAAACCGTCGCCGACGCGAGGGTATACCGCTGAAACAGGCTGTGAGAATCGCAGGCAAAGCACGCTTCCGCCCTATCCTGCTCACCTCGCTGACAACCTTCTTTGGGCTGGTTCCATTGATCCTGGAAAAAAGCACTCAGGCACAGTTTTTAATACCCATGGCAGTGAGTCTTGGCTTTGGTATCCTGTTTGCAACCTTTATTACCTTAATTCTTATTCCAGCGACCTATCTGATTCTGGAAGACATAAAACAGATCTTCACACGCTTGAAGGCACGGTTAAGTTAAAAATACCATCAAACCTGTTGATTGTTCGTTACAGTTTTACATCCATTTTGCTTGATAAATCGTACTAAAAAACGCAATCCC
>JALVFC010000515.1 GCA_027030285.1 Thiotrichaceae bacterium
TTGAGTGGCAATTGCAGCTCGAATATGCGTGCGAAACAAATCATGTTGCCATGTCATATCATCATCCTCACAGCGAAAATAATCGAGCCCCGTTTCTCCGATAGCGATTACTTCCTGGTGCTTAGCGAGGTCAATGAGTTCCTGTGTGGTAGGTGCGTATGAATCTTTGTGGGTTGGGTGTACACCGACAGAGCAATGCACCTGCGGATACCGTTGAGCTGGTTGTAGGACATCATTGAAATGTTCAGTATCAATACAAACACAAAGAAACTGGTTAACGCCATTGTCTTTGGCAGCATCTAACATTTCTTGAAAATCGTTATTGAATGGTTCTAGATCAACTTTATCCAGATGGCAATGTGAATCTGTTAGCATAAACAAATAGTGGTTAATCAGTGATTAAAGACGCACTATTATAACGCTAAAACATCTATTTTTTTATGCGCAATTACAATTACTTTTTAATGAATTAAATGGTAAAAAAATGGCTGCTTATTATTTATTAGAAAAACCGTACCAAAGGTGGAACATTGGCCCGATTGCCTAACATTGTTTCAATAATGAGTTTTACTTTTGCCTTGGTAGTTCCTGCAAATTGCACACCAAGTCCCTCTTCCCCTCGTTCGCATGACTCAGGTGCTATCCATACCACTTTTCCAGGTATGGCTAAGCGTTTATTGGTTGATTGGAGGTGCATTGAAACAACAACTTCATCCCCAAAGGAATAGGTACTACTGTTGGTAGGAACGAAAATAGCTCCGCCGCGTATGAATGGCATATAACTTGAATGTAATGCTGCATCATCTTTTAGTACGAGATTGAGTAAAGCGCGTTGTTTTTTTTGTGGCTCGATAATTTTTTCTTGTGTGTTCATTGGTTGTTTATTTTTTATTTTAAATGTGTAATGAAACTATCGGATTGACTGATGCCACAAGGTTAACATATTTTCAATCATTATTAGAGGATTTACAGATGTATGGATATAACGAACCTGATTATTAATATTCTGGTAAAGCTTCCATAATATGGTGTCATCCTCCATTTTCTTTGCAGTTACGGATAAAAATTTTGTGACAGCATTATTCCCTTCATTTGTAAAATTCACTCCGCCATACTGTTTTTTGATCAAAAATTGCAACCAGCTTACCTGCCAATGGAGTAAATCATTTAAATTGTGTTTCTCCCATTTTTTTGCAATCCTAGTAATTGGCTGAGATTCATTGATTACAGATAGCAGGTCCTTGGCAAAGGCATTTCTTTGTTCGTACAATTCTTGCTTAATATTAAGCGCTAATATGGGGCTATTTTGAGCAAGCTCGAGCAAGTCTTTACTATGAATATCCTGGTTTTGTTTGTTTTTATTTAACCATTCGATGGCGTCTTTATAATCTGGAATTGGTAAGAAAAGCTGTTGGCATCTACTTTTTATGGTGGGTAAAATCTGGCTAATACTATTGGCCAGTAAGATGATGACAGTATCTTTTGTCGGTTCTTCTAATGATTTAAGTAAGCTGTTTGCCGCATTATTGTTCATGCGTTCTATGGGGTGCAATAAAATAACTCTAAACCCATCGAAACTTCTGCTTCGAGTAAGAAAATTACCCAGATTTCGTATTTGGGCGACACTGATTTGTTGCTTTTCCTCTTCTAGCGTCACTTCCAGGTAGTCGGGGTGTGCACCAGCTTCATAAGTTTTACATGCTTT
>JALVFC010000516.1 GCA_027030285.1 Thiotrichaceae bacterium
ACCACCAAACGGGAGCCAATGGCCACCAGATGATTTCATCTGGCAGATGTATGTCTTTAATCGGCAGATTGTTGTTTAAAAAAATCATAATATTAAAGACTTTGCGCTAAGCCAAACCCTTCCGAATCTTGATTCTGCAATATCTTCATCCTAGAACCCTCTTGCTAACAATGCCAGACGCTGTGCAGGAGTATCAGCGGTAGATAATTCTGTGACCCGCGTATTTGCATGTTTTCGCAGTTGTGCAAGTAATTGTTTGCGGGCTGTTTGCCATTGACGATAATCGTTCTGAAACTGTCGTTGTGCCTGTGTATTCAAGCGTATTCGCTTGCCTTGCTGAACTAACGCCAGTGGTGCTGTAGAGGTAGCCAGTTCAGCTTCCAGTGGATCGTTAATTGCCAGTATCCGTAATGGCGCCTGCTTCGCCAGAATGGATAACTGCTTGTCGAGCTGTGCAAGCTGTTGTAAATCAGACGGCGACCTGAAATCGGACAACAGGATACATTGTGCGCCTGTTTCCAGCAGCGGTCTGAACTGGCGTAATGCACTGACAAAATGGTTATACTTTGACAGTGACGGGGACAGTGACGGGGACAGTGACGGGGACAATGATTGATCATCAATTGCCATTGACGTTGTTGCAAGTGAAGTAGCCTGTGACACATCGCGCAAAAACCGTGACAGCGCAGCCTGACTTCGTGCCGGTTTATGCAGTGATAGACCACCTGCTGCGGTTAATACAGCGCCGCCGGTTTTATCACCTTCCTGCAAACTCTTCCATGCCAACAGGCTGGCGACTTCGGCAGCTACCACCGACTTGAAACACCGACGAGTGCCAAAAAACATTGAAGCGCGCATATCAACCAGGAACAATACGGGGCGCTCACGCTCCTCGGCAAATAATTTGGTATGCAACTTTCCCGTTCTGGCAGTCACCCGCCAATCCAGAAAGCGCACATCATCACCTGCCTGATAAGCTCGTGACTCGGTAAAATCCATACCCCGACCCTTCTGTACCGACAGATGCTGCCCTGCTTGCTGTGCATGTATTTCACACTTGCCCTGGCATAATAATTGCGCCTGTATGCGTTGCAATGACAAGCTGCCCAATGAGCTCCAGCTGACACCATCGACGGGCGCAACAATGCTTTTCCTTGCTACAGCAACCATCAGGGAACCGCCACTTCAGCGAGTATTTCATCAACCACACGATCCACATCAAGCCCTTCGGCACTGGCTTCAAAGCTCAGTATCAAACGGTGCCGCAACACATCATGCGCCACACTTTGTACATCCTCAGGGCCGACATAATCCTTGCCTTCCAGCCAGGCATGCGCCCTTGCACAACGATCCATAGCCAGGGTTGCCCGTGGACTCGCGCCGTACAGAATCTTGCCATCCAGGGTAGGCACATATTCTGCCGCATGCCTGCTCGCCATAATCAATTGCAGCAGGTAATTCTCGATATTTTCCGCCATATGCACGCTCAAAACGGCTTTTTTTGCCTTTTTAAGCGCTTTTCGTGACAACAGTGGCTTTTGTTTTTTACTACCCACCAGCAGATCGCGCATGGCTTCACGACGACCCAGCTGCAAAATATTTTGCTCCGCATCAAGCTGCGGATAATCCACACGCACATGCATCAAAAAACGATCCAGCTGAGCTTCGGGCAAATGATAGGTACCATCCTGCTCAATCGGGTTC
>JALVFC010000517.1 GCA_027030285.1 Thiotrichaceae bacterium
ACAATAACCCCATGCAGGTGATCATTCATGAAGTGGAAAATAAAGCTGATCCCGATACTACTGACATCCAGCAACGGAAAGAATATCACCAGCAATTTGTATCTGCTTTTAACGATGGCGTAAAAATCTTTCAGGAAATGCGCGCAAAGTTACAGCAACTAATAGCGGGTAATGATGTGTTTGTAGCCCCTGATAGTAAAAAACACGAATACCGCTATATCATTGATACTGAAACCTGTGCCAGGCTATGTGAAACGGATGGCAAAACAGTGGATTGTCCACAAAGCTTTTCCAACAAGTCGATAGAGCTTACAGGCAATCAAACTGATGCACTGCGGATCTGGCGAAACAACGTGACTGTCAGTAAGCTGAATATTAAAGACTTGCGGGTAGATATTGAGACTGCACACCGTGATGCTATTCAACTCATCCCGCCACCCAAGTATCGCAAGGGCAAAGATACTAAGGGTAAAGACAAACTCATCAAGCAGCTGGATCAGATGGGTGGCACGATTCTGGAAGATGTGACGATTGAGAACATCGATATATCAGCGCCAAAGGCCGCACTGCAAGGCATTTTCTCAAGTGATGGCATGTGTAAAAACGTGAAGATCAACCAGGTAAGTATCGCTACAGCGGGTGGGCATGCCATCTCACTCTCGGGTGTCTTAACAGGCTGTGAAATAAACAATGTCACTTTGTACCAACAGCCTGACAGACCCGTACCTGAAGTCAGCCTCTATCCGGTACGCATTGGCGGCAATATGGCTGATGAAGGCATGATTTATATTTTTGGATTTGCCAAAGGTTCGGGGTATGAGTACGGATCTGTGGTAACCCGCAATCTCAAAGTTTATAAAACAGGTCAACGTCAGGCGGAGATGATTCAACCCACGGATCACCGCGAAGAAATGCCTCAACGGTTTTTCAAGCTCGCTTTTGGCGTGCGCAATTTTAACTATCAAAAATACTTTGATGAATATACGGGCTGGACACTGGCTGATTTCAAGAAGCACCACAGCCGACAATACCAGCAGATGAAAAAATGGATTGATCGACGATATTCTGAATATCGCAGTGGCGCAAGGCAACCAGAAATATTTGATGGGGTAGAAGTGAAATTACCTAATATTTCAAACGAACAAAGAGACCCCAAACCACATGGCGTACTGGATGCACTCAAGCGTGCTAAAACAGCGCTTCACACAGAAGACCCGAAGTGGATGAATACGCTGATACCCGAACTGCAAGAAACGGCGATTCGCAGTTTTGTGATGAAAGCAATAGCCCTCAACAACGGCACCGTAGACCCGCTTTATGATCTTGGACCTGGCAAAGACGGTAACCCTCTGCGCAAAGCCTATCTGCAATACTTGCTGGAAGACGCACACTTCAATAACCTGATCCCGCTACCGGACAAATACAAAAAAGATCAAACAGCAGAAACTCAAAAAGCAGCCATTACCCCCAAAGACAGCTGGGCATCTGACACAGCCCTCAAAGCTGATCTGCAAATCTCCGCAGAAGTCGTGGACAAGGGAGACAAAGTAACAGTTTTCCTGAAAGACACCTCGGCATTCAATCAGGGCTACACCTTCTTCTGGCGACTGGCAGGCATTGATAATGCTGTCATTCCCTTTGGCAATCAGCCTGTTTATGTGATTGATACCGCCAAGCTACCAGAGACAGGTAAACTACGTA
>JALVFC010000518.1 GCA_027030285.1 Thiotrichaceae bacterium
CTCTTTCTTCTATCGTCAGTATTGTGCCTGAAGTGGGTGCGTGTGTAATAGCACCGAGTTCTTGAGGCAAGTCAGTGAGCGGCTGTCCCTTGTTAACTTGCTGGTTAGCAGTAACCAGAATATGCCCCATCTCTCCAATATGTTGTACTACAGGTACTACCAGAGTCGCTGGAATAGTTGCTGTTGCAATAGGGCGTGACGTTGAGCATTCTTTATTGAAGGCAGGATGTACACCTCCCTTGATAGACCATATTTTGGGGGTATTGAGAGCTTGTTGTGGTTTTTGGGACTGTTTCATCCGTTTGCCACCTTTTGTTGTGATTTAACGGACTCCACAACGACCGGAATCTTGTCCAGCGAGGTCGGGCTTGGCCATTTCCAGTCTTTAATACCACGCTTTCTGGGGATCATAATAATACAGTCAACGGGGCATGGCGGGATACAAAGCTCACAGCCAGTGCACTCATCAGCAATCACGGTATGCATTTGTTTAGCAGCGCCAATAATGGCATCTACAGGGCATGCCTGTATACACAGGGTACAACCAATACACTGATCTTCTATAATAAAGGCGACTTCAGGGACATCACTATGTTCTCCATGCTCTTCATTCAGGGGTTTGGGCTCGACGCCCATAATATCAGCCAGTTCCTGAATGGTGGATTCACCGCCAGGTGGGCATTGGTTGATATCCGCCTCGCCTTTTGCGATCGCTTCCGCGTAGGGACGGCAGCCTGCATAGGTGCATTGCCCGCATTGGGTTTGTGGTAAAGCAGCATCCAGTTTGTCAACGATGGGGTTACCCTTAACCTTAAAGCGAATGCCTGCGTAGCCTAGTAACAGGCCAAAGAACAGGGATAATGCAACAATTGCCAGAATGGACATGATGGTCTGCTATGTCCTGATCAAACCGGAAAAGCCCATAAAGGCAAGCGCCATCAGTCCTGCGGTAATCAGCGCAATGGAACTGCCCTTGAAAGGGGCAGGTACATCGGCTACATCCAGCCTCTCACGAATGCCCGCAAACAATACCAGTACCAGCGTAAAGCCCAGCGCAGAACCCATGCCATACAGTGCTGAGCTGATAAAACTGTGGGACTGCTGTACATTTAACAGGGCAATTCCCAATACCGCGCAGTTGCTGGTAATTAGGGGTAGATATATTCCCAGGATATTATGTAACAGCGGAGAGGTTTTCCGTACGGCCATTTCGGTAAAACCGACGATGGCAGCAATAACCAGAATAAAACTGATGGTTCGCAAATACTCCAGTGCCAGGGGAGCCAGGATAAACTCATTGAGTAAATAACTGCTAATGGAAGACAGAGTGAGTACAAAAGTAGTTGCCAACCCCATTCCCATTGCGGTTTCCAGTTTTCTGGAAACCCCCATGAAGGGGCACAAGCCGAGAAACTGGGAAAGCACAATATTGTTTACCCAAACGGTGCCAACAATGATCAGGAGGTATTCAGTCATAAAAGGTGAACCTGGTTGATAACAGTAATCATTTTGCCATAGTTGCATACCGTTGCATAATGCTCCTTGTCATACTCTAACCCCCTTTTCCTGTTGAATCTTTTCTTGACAAGTGTGATTATTAATTATACAGTCTGGACATAAGTCAGTTGCTAAACTGACTTATTTCAAGCATGAAATATGCCAGAAAATAGTCTACATGTTGTTGTTTTTTTATGATGTTG
>JALVFC010000519.1 GCA_027030285.1 Thiotrichaceae bacterium
GCTTTTGCATCAACAGTAATTGGCAGCGACTGAGTATTGTCGCTGGTAGTCGCGACAGTTGACTGGCAACCAGTAGCATAATGGTTTGTGGCGGCGGCTCCTCCAGCGATTTTAACAAGCTGTTAGCTGCATTTTCGTTCATTTTGTCAGCAGCGTGAATCTGCACCACACGGTAAGCAGGGTAACTACGACTCAGGGTGAGAAAATCTCCAAGTTCGCGAATTGCACTGACGGGTATTTGCTGTTTACCTTCTGGCAGGTCTACTTTTTTATAATCGGGATGTGCTTCACTTTGTTTGACTTTGCAGCTTTTGCATTGACCACAGGCATAACCTTCAGCTGTGACCTGTTCACACAGCAAGCTATTGGCAATAATATCGGAGAAATGTACTTTACCAATACCTTCGCTACCAGTTAACAAGAGCGCATGTGACAGGTGATCTGAACTACGCATCGCGTTGAAATGCCGCCATGGTTCATTTTGCCAGGGATAGATAGAGGCTGTATTCATACGATGTTATCAATCACCTGTTTAAGCTGCTGACGAACCTGCGGTAGCTCAACAACCGTATTAATGATGCTATACCTCTGAGGCTCAGCTTCTGCCATATTGAGATATTGCTCTCTTACCCGGTTAAAAAAATCGATATCCTCCTCCTCAAAACGATCGGTTTCCCCCCTGCTGTGCGCACGCCCCAGCCCTGTTTCTGCATCTACGTCGAATAACAGCGTGTAATCGGGGCGTAGTGATCCCTGTACCCAGGTTTCCAGTTGGGCAATACGCTGTAATGGAATGCCCCGCCCTGCCCCCTGATAGGCATAGCTGGCATCGGTGAAACGATCACAAAGCACCCATTTTCCAGCAGCCAGTGCAGGCTCGATTTTTTTTCTCAGATGTTCTGTTCTGGCGGCAAACATTAGCAGGAGTTCGGTATCTTCATGCATGGTGGGTAAATCGGTAGAAATAAGCAATTCACGGATTGCTTCACCCATTTCTGTGCCGCCAGGCTCGCGCGTCTGCATAAGCTCAATACCTTTGGCTGCGAGTAGCTCCTGAATATAGGGGATATTGCAGGTTTTGCCCGCTCCCTCAAGGCCTTCAATGGTAATGAACTTACCTCTGTGCACTTACTTGTCTCCCTTATAGCGAGCAGCATTGCCCTTTAATTGATACTTTATAACTGCCTTGCGGTGTTCTTTATAGGTATCTGAAAATTTGGATGTTCCATTACCTTTGGCAACAAAATACAGGGCACTCCCCTGAGGTGGGTGCATAACAGCATCAATAGCAGCCTTGCCCGGGGTGGCTATTGGTGTCGGAGGTAAGCCTGTTCTTGTATAGGTATTGTAAGGAGTATCCCTTTGCAGGTCTTTTTTGCGTATATTGCCTTTGTAGGCATCGCCCATTCCATAGATAACAGTGGGATCTGTTTGTAGCATCATGCCCTTGTTGAGTCGGTTGATAAACACTCTGGCAATCATCGGACGTTCTGCTTCATGTCCGGTTTCTTTTTCGACTATCGAGGCTAAAATGAGCGCTTCATAGGGTGTTTTTATGGCTGCTTGGGGGGTACGCTTTTCCCATTCCTGCTGCAAATATTCGCGCAACATTTTATGGCTGCGCTTCAGAAAATCCAGGTCAGTTGTATTTTTGGGGAAATTATAGGTGTCTGCCAGAAAAGCACCTTCAGGGCTG
>JALVFC010000520.1 GCA_027030285.1 Thiotrichaceae bacterium
CTGGTTGCTGAAATGGGTTTCGCAGAGGCGCAGTGCCAACCGTTTTGGTAATTTTTTTGCAAGGGTGTTTTTCAGTTCGGTTTGTGGGTGGTTGAGTTTTTCCTGCTGTAGCCATTCCAGGGTATCTGTGTCTGGGAGCAGGTTGAGGATGATTGGATCATTTTTTTGCCAGTAGGATGAGATTTGCAAAATGGCAGGGCCGCTGAGTCCCCGATGTGTAAATAGCATGTGCTCCTTAAAGCATTTGCCATTGCAACAGGCTTCAACAGGCAGGGAAATGCCTGCCAGCTCCCTGAAAAAGTTTTCTAGCTGTTGAGGTGGGAATGTAAGGGGGACGAGTCCAGGTTTGAAAGGGATATTTTTGATATTGAATTGTTTGGCGATTTGTACACCAAAATCGCTTGCACCCATTTTGGGGATGGAAGGGCCGCCAGTGGCAATAACCAGCGATGTGCTGTGTATTTCTCTGTAGTTATTCTGCTGCCTGATTATCAGTTTGAAGTCATCTGTTTTTTGGATTTGCTCAATGTGTGTTTCCAGTTGTAAGGATATATCGAATTGCCTGCATTCCTCCAGCAGGGCGTTTACCACAGCCTTTGCTTTTTGTTCACAGAACAGTTGCCCAAGTGTTTTTTCTTGCCAGCTTAAGTGGTGTTGCTCCATAAATTGCATAAAGTCCCACTGGGTATAGCGGGCTAGTGCAGATTTGCAGAAGTGTGTATTGTTGGATAGGTAGGCTTCTGGTGTGATGTACAGGTTGGTAAAGTTACAACGTCCACCTCCAGAGATTAGGATTTTGCGTCCGGCCTTGTTTGCCTTGTCAAGCAGGATAACCTTGCGACCTCGCTTGCCTGCTTCGATGGCGCACATAAGCCCGGCGGCACCTGCTCCTATGATGCACACATCGCTGTTGATGGTGGTTTTTTCAGGCAAGTGCTTCTAGCTCTTCCTGAGTAAGTATGCGCGCATCTTCTTCCAGCAAGTCAGGGATATTGTCCTTGATGGGGTAGGCGAGTCGGGCTGAACGCGAGATAAGCTCCTGATTTTTTTTATCGTAAATGAGTGGGCCTTTGGTGACAGGGCAGACCAGAATTTCAAGTAATTTCTTATCCATGTTTTGTATATTATTGATAATAGGTGTTTTGTGAATTAGGGTCAGGCTGGTCGGGTGGCGTTCCTTACCCGACGTGCAGCATGTTATTACAATCTTGCGTCAATAATAGCACCGCCCAGACAAATATCGTTATCGTAAAATACAACGGATTGTCCCGGCGTGATGGCGCGTTGCGCTGTCTCAAAGATCACGCGACATTGCTGATTATCCGTAATGATAACCTCACAGGGCTGGTCACTTTGCCGATAGCGTACTTTTGCCTTGCAGGTGAATTGCCGGGCGGGCGGAGTGTCTGCTATCCAGTGTAACTGCGAGGCTTCGAGCTGCTTGTTGAGAAGTAGCGGATGGTTATGTCCCTGAGCAGCTATTAGCTGGTTGCTAGCGATGTTTTTGTCTACTACGAACCAGGGATCTTCACTTTTGTCTTTTAAACCACCAATGCCTAAACCCTGGCGCTGTCCGAGTGTGTAGTACATCACACCGCTGTGTTTGCCTATGACTTCACCTTCGGGGGTAATAATATCGCCAGGTTGTGCGGGTAGAAAGCGTTGCAAAAATTCCTTGAACTTGCGTTCTCCAATAAAACAGATGCCTGTGCTGTCTCTCTTTCTGGCAGTCGTAAAACCTTCCCGCTCTGCAATGCGGCGTACTTCGCTTTTCTTTAGTTCACCCACAGGAAAAAGACTATTGGCAAGCTGTTTCTGATTGAGCGTATGCAAGAAATAGGTTTGATCCTTGTTCTCATCAATGCCTTTTAACAGGCTGATTATGTGCTTTTTCTTGCTAAGTCTGGCATAGTGTCCAGTTGCTATATAATCGGCTCCCTGTTCAAGCGCATAGTCCAGAAATGCCTTAAACTTGATTTCCTTGTTGCACATGATATCGGGATTCGGGGTGCGGCCTGCTTTATATTCTGCAAGAAAATATTCGAATACACGATCCCAGTATTCGCTGGAGAAATTGACGCTTTGTAGCGGGATTTTTAGTTGTTCACAGACGGATTGTGCATCAGCCAGATCAACTTCCGCAGAGCAATAGTCTTCAGTGTCATCTTCTTCCCAGTTTTTCATAAACAGGCCTTCAACCTGATAGCCCTGTTCCAGTAATAGCAGTGCTGCTACCGAGGAGTCTACGCCGCCTGAGATACCAACTATGACACGCTTTCCGGTACGTTTTTGGGTGATGACGTCAGGCATGACTCAGGTTCAACCTGTAAGGTGTGCAAAATATCCAGCGGGTAACGTGTACCAGCGCGATATTCATCCAGTGAGCGCATGACCAAGGGGCTGCGCCAGAAAAGTTTTTCCTGTGATTTAATTTCCTCATAGCTCATCCAGTGAGTGCGGATAATATCGGGGTCGATCTGATAATCCGGCAGGAACTCCAGTAATTTTCCGGTAAAGGTGAAACGGATGAATATACGTTTCGTATCCGGGTTTAGCAAGTGCAGGATGCCGACAAGATGGGTTGGCTCAAAGCGCCAGGCGGTTTCTTCCAGCACTTCTCTGCGCACGGCTTCCAGAATGGATTCATTGGCTTCGAGGTGACCAGCAGGCTGGTTAATGACATTTTTGTTGTCAACTTCTTCTTCAACAACGAGATATTTACCCTGCTTTTCCAGTACCGCTGCAACAACAACACGAGGTTTCCACACCATGATGCTCTCCGATAGTTTTTGTTATATTAGAATTCAGCCCTTATCGCCCAAAGTTCTGAGGTTTTATGCCCCAGAAGGAAAGTTTGATGATTCAAGTACCTTATAAACCGGGGTGTTGATATTGGTTAATATAATGACATATTCGTTAAAAAATTGCAGTAAATAGTCATTTGATTTTGCCTCAAAAAAATGAATCATGAACTATTACAGACCCTTTTAGGTCGTCAATAAGTTATCTGTTAGCAGATTGTTTTGATTATCACAGTATTGATGCTGGAATCGTGCTGCGTACTTGCTTAGTTTGAAATTAAACTGACAGGTAGAATCAACCTGCTTTGCCATAGATACTAACTGATTATTATTGATGTTGTATTTGTCTGCGCCTAGATAAATGTGATTTTCTTCATATGAAAAGTGATAAACATACTTGAAAGCAGCGCAAAATGTTTCGGCTTTTTGTTTGAACCTTGAGTTATTATCCACCAGGTTAGTGGCAATAACACCACCAGTAGATAATCTTGATTTACAGAGTTGATAAAACTCAAGCGTGGATAATTCATCAGGGTGATCACCGGCTCCAGCGAAGCTATCCAGTAAAATAATATCAAAGTGGTTTAGTGGAAAGCTTTGCAAATGTTGCTTGCCATCGGCTTTTTCGACGTTCATGCGTTTACAGGTTTTAATTCCGAAACACATCTCCAGAAGGGCAATAACACCTGCACTGATTTCGGATGCCTCAATCTGTAACTCTGGCAGATAATGGTGTAACACCATGGGAATACGTCCGCCGCCAAAGCCAAGCATATACAGACGACGGGGCTGCGGAACGAAGGCTAAGACCATTAACATGGCCTGAGTATAATGGCTGTACAGGGTTAGTGGCTGGCTTATGTTGATTAATGACATCACATCGCTGATACAGTCTTTTCCGGATTTTTCATCCTTACCGATAAAATGCAAAAAGATAAAGTCAGCTTTTTTGACGATTATTAGCTCCTCGTCATCCGTTTCATGGTGGATGACGATGCCATCGGGCTTGTTATGCAGCCAGCCAAGACGTTGCAAGATTGCCTTGTGGTTCTCGCGTTGCCAGTCTTTCAGGGATTGATTCATGCTGACAAGTGTAGTGGTTAAAGTACCAGTTTGTTTTCTTTTTCTTTACCAGCAGAAGGTATCACCTGACAAGCACAGAAAAATAGTTGCCAAACACGTTATAATCCAGCCATGAAAATACATTTTGAAAAGGATCTTCCTGTTGTTGATGACTTCAAGGACATTTTCCTCAATGGCACCCCCATGCTGGATGTGCGAGCACCTGTAGAGTTCCTGCAAGGTGCATTCCCAACTGTACAAAATATTCCCCTGATGAATGATGAAGAACGTCATCAAATTGGTCTGCGCTACAAGCAAAAAGGTCAGGATGAGGCGATACGCCTAGGTGCTGATTTAATTGATGATACAGCACGGCAACAGCGGGTAGAAGCATGGCAAGCCTTTATTGAAAAGCACCCAAACGGACTGTTGTACTGCTTTCGCGGTGGCATGCGATCCAAAATATCCCAGCAATGGATATATGAACAGACGGGTAAAAAATATCCAAGAGTGCAGGGTGGTTATAAGGCGCTGAGGCGGTTTTTGATTGATACCAGTGAGCGACTGATTAAGGAAACGGCTTTTACCCTGCTAAGTGGCAGTACCGGCTCTGGCAAAACACGGTTGCTGGCTCACATACCACAATCTATTGACCTTGAGGGACTGGCACATCATCGCGGCTCCGCCTTTGGTGGCAATGCTGCCCCGCAGCCGACACAAATCAACTTTGAAAACAGCCTGGCAATACGCCAGTTAAAGCTCGAACCGAAAAATTACCCAACCATTTTGCTGGAAGATGAAGGACGCAATATTGGCAGCATCCATTTACCCAAGGCATTGTATGAAAAAATGACGCTATCACCCATTATCCTGCTGAATGTCAGCGCTGAAGAGCGTTTGCAAACCAGTATGCAGGAATATGCCATTGATATGCTGAATGATTTTGAAACGTACTATGGTCAGGAGCAGGGCTTTGTTCACTTTAGCCAGGCGCTCCTTGGCAGTCTGGACAGGATAAAAAAACGCCTGGGTGGCGAAAGGCACAAAAAACTGCGCAAACTGGCTGAAGCGGCGTTGGCAACCCACCAGAAAACGGACAATACCGAAGCGCATATCCCCTGGGTGAGTGCCTTGCTGACGGAATATTACGATCCCATGTACAACTACCAGCTGGATCAAAAACGTGATCGTATTATTTTCACCGGTGATCGGCAGGAAGTACTGGAGTATATACGCAGTTTGTAAAAGCTTTCGGTGTTTTAGCAGGACGTGCGACTTTAGTCGCGCTGATGTTCACCACAGTGCCTGATAGTGCGTGGCTAAAGCCGCACGTCCAGCCTCTCAAGATGAATAGACAGCCATCGCTGCATTCACCGCCTTTCCTGAATGGATCTCAACACCCATATCAGACAAAACGGCATCCAATGCCCCCAGACAGGTAAGTACATTTTTCTGGTTACTGGCAAATCCCATCAAGCCGATACGCCAGATCTTGCCAGCCATGGGACCCAGTCCCGCACCGATTTCAAGGCTATAGCGGTTAAGCAGTTCCGAGCGTACTTTGGCTTCATCGGTGCCTGCGGGGAACTCAATGGCGTTTAGCTGTGGCAGGCGGTGTGCTTCATCAACAAAGAACGATAGCCCCATGGCTTCAATGCCTGCTTTTAGTGCCTGATGATTGTGATCATGGCGAGCCCAGGCATTTTCCAGTCCTTCTTCCTGCAAAATCACCAGTGACTCATGCAAGCCGTATAAGGCATTGATCGGCGCGGTATGATGGTAAGAGCGCTGCGCACCGCTACCCCAGTAATCCATCACCAGGTTCAGATCGAGAAACCAGCTTTGCACTTTTGTTTTACGATTCTGGATAACATGAGTAGCCCGTTCGCTGAAGCTGACGGGGGATATACCTGGTGTACAGGACAGACATTTTTGCGTACCTGAATAGATGGCATCAATTTCCCATTCATCGACTCTAAGCTCGGATCCACCCAACGAAGTCACCGCATCAACAATAGCCAGGCAATCATGCTGATGAGCCAGCTTCACCAGTGCCTCGGCATCAGAAACAGCGCCAGTGGATGTTTCGGCATGCACAAAGGCAACAATTTTAGCATCCGGATTGTCATCCAGTGCCTCGGCTACTTTATCGCTATCGACAGGTTTACCCCAATCATCTTGCACCATAATGGCAGTGCCACCGCAGCGTTCTACATTCTCTTTCATGCGCCCACCAAAGACACCATTCTGGCAAACAATCACTTTGTCACCAGGCTCCACCAGGTTAGCAAAACAGGTTTCCATGCCTGCAGAACCGGGGGCTGAAACTGGCATGGTCAGCTTGTTTTCGGTCTGGAAGGCGTATTTCAGCAACTCCTTGGTTTCATCCATCATTTGCACAAATACGGGATCAAGGTGGCCAATAGTAGGTCGTGCCATTGCCTCCAGTACACGGGGATTAACATCGGAAGGTCCAGGTCCCATCAGGGTACGCATTGGCGGGTGAAAAGAGTGAATAGTCATACATTATCCTGTCAAATGGTTACAAGGGGGTAGAGAGCGAGGATAATAACGAGATGCCTGGTTCTCTCCAAGAAACCTGTTTTTGTTTGGTACAATACCTTTTTTCCTGTCAAGCAGCACACATGAGCTCCCAGCCAGAACTTCACATATTCATACCCGGTTTACTCGACTCTCTCAAAATCTGGAAACGAGATTTTGACTTTATCCCGCAATCAACGGTATTAGTCGATACCCTGTCTGCCTGTTCCAGACAGCGCCAATCCCATAATGACTGGTTGACCGCAGCGTATCAGCTACTTACGGATACACATAATGGCAACCAACATTCACATGCCAACAACTGCATGCACTATGATTTTGCTGATGATGGCCTAGATTGTAATGAAGAATCTACCAACCATGGCAAACAAAGTGTCCTTCTGGCACACCCGATTGGGCTGGAGGCAGGCATGAGTGACATTATGGTCAGCGGCGAAGTGATCAGTGACTTGTCAGCAGAAGAAAAAGCGCAACTCACCGACCAGCTAAACAAACACTTCGCACAGGATGGCTGGACATTTCGGATATCACCACAGGGGCACTGGTACCTGCAACTACCCGCAAAAGATAAACCGACACACACCATCCCGCTACAACAGGCACTGGGAAACAGCCTTAGAGCATT
>JALVFC010000521.1 GCA_027030285.1 Thiotrichaceae bacterium
AATGCCCTGAGTACAACGATCCCCAATCACGCTTTATTAATGAGCGGGCGCACGGCAATATCCAGAAAGATGGTACTTACTCAGTAGTACCGCGTATGTTTGGCGGGGTATGTACGCCACAGGAGTTGCGGGCTATTGCCGATGTTGCTGAAAAATTCAATGTACCCGAAATGAAAGTCACGGGTGGTCAGCGCATTGATATGTTTGGTATCAAGAAAGAAGACTTGCCAGCCATGTGGAAGGATCTTTCTGAGGCTGGTTTTGTTTCCGGGCATGCTTACGGTAAAGCCATGCGTACCTGTAAAACCTGTGTGGGCGATACCTGGTGCCGTATGGGAACGCAGGATTCAACAGGTCTGGGTATCAAACTGGAAGAACTTACCTGGGGTTCCTGGATGCCACATAAATACAAGCTGGCGGTTTCTGGCTGTCCGCGTAACTGTGCTGAAGCAACTATCAAGGACTTTGGGGTGGTGTGTGTGGACTCTGGATATGAGATTCATGTTGGCGGTAATGGTGGTATCAAGGTTCGAGTAACCGATTTTCTGGTGAAGGTCGATACCGAAGAGGAAGTGCTGGAATATTGTGGTGCGTTTAGCCAGTTCTATCGTGAAGATGCACATTATCTGGAGCGTACTGCTCCCTGGATAGAGCGTGTTGGTCTGGACAAGATCAAGGCTGCCGTGCTGGATGATGAAGAAAACCGCAAGGCATTGTATGAGCGCTTCCTGATTTCGCAGAAACCTGCGCAGATTGACCCTTGGAAGAAGCATGCTGAAGGTGCGGATGCGCATATGTTCACGCCTATAAAAATCAAGGCATAGTGTAACCGCATAGCTTGCACCCGTGTTGTTCGATTTCTGCGTAGAAAGTACTCATTTATACTTATAAGCTCCGCGTTTTCGCCTTGAACTCGAACAACACGAGCACAATTTGAGCAGTTACGATGTAGTGCCTTTTAACTTGCATAACAAACAATATTCTGGAGACAAAACAATGAGTGACTGGCTGGAAATTACCAATATTGATGAAATCCCCGTACTGGGTTCCCGTGTGGTGGAGACGGATACGGTCAACATCGCTATTTTTCGTGGTAAGGACGATACTGTCTATGCCATTAAAGATGCATGTCCGCACAAGCAAGGCCCTTTATCACAGGGCATTATGCACGGTGATTCCGTAACCTGCCCCTTGCACAACTGGAAAATCAGTCTGACTAGTGGAGAAGCGCTTGGCCCTGATGAAGGCTGTACCAATGTGTACGAAACCAGGGTTGAAGATGGCAAGGTTTTTTTACGTAATCAGGCTTCATAGGCGGGGCAGATAGATAATGTTATTTGGTCGAGGCAAAAAAAATCCGATAAAAATTGCTGATAAAAAAGTCAAGGAATGGAAGTATGCCACTTGTGGCTACTGTTCTACTGGCTGCTCTATTGAAGTTGGCTTGAACAGCGAAGGCAAGGCAGTATCCTCCCGTGGTGTCGGTAGTGCGGATGTTAATCGTGGCAAACTTTGTCTGAAAGGGCTTTTTGAGCATGAACTGTTCGACTCTGCCGGACGTGGTAGTGAGCCCAAAATACGGGATTCGTTCCATGATGAATGGCGGGTGACTGACTGGGATACGGCGCTGGATCGCACCTACTCGGAAATCCGCAGAATTCAGGAAAAGTATGGGCGGGACTCTGTTGCGGTTATTTCAACCGGGCAAATGCTGACTGAAGAGTTTTATACACTCGGCAAACTAACCCGTGGTCTGATCGGCACCAACAACTACGATGGTAATACGACTTTATGTATGGCATCGGCAGTCTCCGGCTACAAGCGTTCTTTTGGTTCTGATGGCCCACCGGGTTGTTATGAGGACTTTGAGCATACCGATATGCTGATTGCCTGGGGTTCCAACCTGCCGGAGCAACATCCCATTATCTACTGGCGCATGAAAGAGGCGCAGGAGAAAAAAGGTTTTCCGCTGGTTGTGGTTGATCCTCGCGTGACGATGTTGGCACAAAATGCTGATCGCCACCTGACTATTACCCCTGGTACGGATGTGGTGCTGATGAATGCCATGATGCACGTCATTCTGGATGAAGGTCTGGAA
Organism: Thiotrichaceae bacterium; assembly: GCA_027030285.1. GTDB lineage: Bacteria > Pseudomonadota > Gammaproteobacteria > Thiotrichales > Thiotrichaceae > HyVt-477. The sequence continues at coordinate 2,099 of JALVFC010000521.1, forward strand.
GATCGTCGCTATATCGAGGCGAATACCAATGGTATTGAAGAACTGGAAGCCGAAGTTGCCAAATATGACCCGAAAATGGCACAGAAAATTTGCGGTATTGATGAAGACACGATTCGCATTATAGCCCGCCAGTTTGCCAAAGCTGATGCTGCCATGCAGATCTGGACTATGGGTATTAACCAGAGCACACATGGCTCGGATGGTGTTGTCGGTATCAATAATCTGGCATTGCTAACAGGCAATATTGGCAAACCTGGTGGTACCAGCTTGTCCATTACCGGGCAGTGTAATGCTATGGGAACACGTGAATGGTCATCCTGTTCTGGCTTGCCCAATCATCGCTATCTGGAAAATGAACAGGATCGCATCGACATTGCCAAATTCTGGAATGTAGATGTTGATTTTTTCCCAACTGCCAGAGGCATGTTCCAGACCGATATCTATCAGGCAATGGAGCTGGGGCAAATCAAGGGTTTGTGGCTGATTGCAACCAACCCGCTAAGCTCACTGCCCAATACAGCCAGAATCCGCAAGGCGATGGAGCAACTGGAGTTCTGCGCGGTACAGGACTGCTATGAAGATACCGAAAGTGCGCAGTATGCTCACGTCTATTTGCCAGCAGGTACCTGGGCGGAAAAAGAAGGTGTCATGACCAATACCGAAAGACGAATCAATCTCGTCAAACCCATTGTAAAACCGCATGGCAACTCCAAACCGGATTTGTGGATTTTTAACCGTATGGCAGAGCGTTTTAATACTGAGGGCAAGGTCAATTTTCCGGAAAAGGCAGCAGATATTTTTCTGGAAATGGGTGAATTATCCAAAGGTCGTTTATCCGATAACTCAGGCATGACGCATGAACTAATCGAGAAATACAGGGGTATCCAGTGGCCCTATACCAAGGAGCAGGCAGAGCGTGGTGAGGTACCACCCAAAGGTGGCGTGCGGCTATACACCGAGGATGCGACTTTCCGCTACCCTGATGGCAAGGCAAAACTTATCCCGTTGCCCTTTATTGACAATAATGAAGTACCCGATGAGAAATTTCCCTACTGGCTTAATACCGGGCGGCTGATCGAACATTGGCATGGGCGCACCAAGACAGGCAAGCTCAGTAACAACAACAAATATAGCCCCATTCCCTTTGCAGAAATGAATCCCGATGCAGCCAAAGAGCTGGGTGTTCTGTCTGGAGACTATATTCGGCTGGTGTCGCGACGCTCTGATGCCATCGTCATGGCGCAACTGACACATCGTGTTCCCAAAAACATGGTGTTTGTGCCGTTTCATTTTCACGACTGTGTGAATCGCCTGACGCTTGGTTTACTGGATCCGCATTCGCGGCAGCCGGCTTATAAACAGTCTGCTGTGCGTATTGAGCGGATAGAGGATCAGCAGGAAGCGGCTCGGTTGAGTATGGAGATGCGGAAGTTCTAGTGTAGCTTTTTGTCTCCCCCCCTCCCCCCGGAGGGGAGGGGGGACTGATTCGGAGCTTTGGCTACTGGAAGTGAGGAATTTGATTAATGTAGTAATGGTTAAATTCAGAACAAAATTTACTAATCCCCCATAAAATCCCCTCTCCCCTTCGGGGGGAGGGCCAGGGAGGGGGGGAATAAAAGCAAACCAAACAACCAAGAGAAACTATGATTCAAGTAAGACAAGACGAACCCAAATATGCTTTTCTGCAAGACAAGGACAGCAAGCCTGTCAACCGCTACGGGAAGCCAATAGACTTGCAAGATCCAAAACAGGCGGAGCCTCTGAAGGTCAATGATGAGCCTACACCGGCAAAAAACCCCAACCGCTACAAGCAGCACGGGTTTTATTTCACGGCGGATAACTGTATTGCCTGTCATGCCTGTGAAGCCGCCTGTAGCGAGAAAAATGACAACCCGGGGCATATTGCCTTTCGCTCCGTTGGTTTCGTTGAAGGTGGCACTTATCCGGATTATCGTCGTATCAATATCTCCATGGCATGTAACCATTGTGATGATCCTGTCTGCTTGAAAGGTTGTCCCACTCGTGCCTATACCAAATATGCTGAATACGGGGCGGTTATACAGGATCCAGATATCTGTTTTGGCTGTGGCTACTGCACCTGGGTTTGCCCTTATAATGCACCCCAACTGGATCCGGTAAAGGGTCAGGTTACGAAGTGCAATATGTGCGTAGATCGTCTGGAAGTCGGGCTTAAACCGGCTTGTGTATCTGCCTGTCTGGGCAAGGCACTGGAGTTTGGTGTGATTGAAAACACACCGGAAGGGCGCGAGCAACTGCAAACAGAGATTCCGGGCTTCCCTGATACCTCCATCACACATCCCAATATCCGCTTTCAGCAGACTAAAACGCTAAATCGTGATATGCGCCGCGTAGACTCAACACCGCTCAAATATCACAAGGATGATACCGTAGGAAAATACGTTCCCACACTGGATCCGAAGCATGGTAAAAACAAAAAATGGGGGCTAAAAACCTTGTTGGCATCCCATGAAAATGCTCATGTTATTTTCACGCTGACATCGCAAGCGGTCATGGGAGCCTTTATGTTGCTGCTCATCGCTGGTTCATTATTCAAACTACCTGCCATCACAGCCGTACAATCATCCTCAGCATTTGTCCCTTTACTGGTCACGATGTTCATTCTCATGGGCGCAGGGCTGTATAAGCTCAATATGCACCTGGGCAAGCCACACCGTTTTTATCGTGGCTTTAACAACTTGCGTCATTCTCCGCTAAGTCGTGAAATTGCAGGCGTAAGCGCCTTTTTTGCAGGTTTGGGGGGCTATACCTTATTGTCATTTTTCAATAGCAATAGCCTTGTTAATGTTCTGTCAGGGCTGGTAGCCTTGCTCGCGCTTGCTGGTTTTGTGGCTGGTTCTTACTATATGTACAAGCTTTATCGCATCAAGGCACGACCGTTCTGGAATCACTGGCAGACAGCGACAACTTTTTATGGCTCCATGCTGAGTCTGGGCGGTTTGTTAATCGCAGTTGTCAGCGCTTTATTTAGCGACGATGTTCAAGCCATGATTCCGTTTTTGTCTGCGGTTATCGTCAGCGGTTTAATCATTGAAGCTATTGGGCTCTTTTTCCATAGGCGTTATCTCAAATCTGGCACAGGAGAAGGTCAGGCAGCACACTACGAACAAACCACAACTTTTGGCAAAACCTACGGGTTAAGAAATCTCCTCCTGGCGATCAATATTTTGGCTTTTGGTGTCATCAGCTTTACGGGGTTGTCAGGAATAGGCGGCATGATTATTGGTCTGTTGCTGGCATTGTCACTAGTAGTTACGGCTTACCTGGGACGCATTATTTTTTATGCACTGGTCATTCCAACCACCATGCCGGGAGCCTTCTTCTGGAAAAACAAAGGTTTTGTTGAGCATGCACGGCAAACAGGGCTGGCGAATATGCCACAATTAGGTGTGGTATATGAAAGGCATCATAAATTTGATGTCAAAGAGCTTATACAGACCATCAGGGAAAACACCCTGGTGGATATGGTAGCTCATGCAAAAAATGTCCTGACAGGGAAATAGCATACAACGCCTATCACCACTTTCTTGTTATGCAGCGAGCTTTGCATTATCGTTATACATTAAGTTAATTTCTAAAATAAATAACTATGCAAAACCATTATCCCCCCCCTCTCAGCAAGTCTGTTATTGTTGCCTGCGCTTTATTTTCCTGCGTTGGCTCATCCGCTTATGCGGCAAAAGAGGCAGATTGGGATAAAGATGGCTTAAGTGACAAACTGGAGCAACAAATCGGTTCAGAAATGTATCTGGCAGATACCGATGGAGATGGCATTGATGACAAGACAGAATTTGGTAATGGTAAATCGCCAAGAGACAGTGACAAGGATGGGCGAATAGATATTCTCGATCTTGATGATGATGGTGATGGCATACCCAGTGTCGTTGAAGGCAAGTCTGATGTAGACAAGGACGGTAAGGCAAACTATCTGGACACAGATTCAGATGGAGACGCACTGGCTGACGGCTTTGAAGTGCGTCTTGCCGGCAAAGACACGGATGAAGACGGCGTTGACGACCTGTTTGATGTTGATATTACCAAAGGCGTTGACGAAAATGGTGATGGTATAGATGACAATATTACGCTAGTCGATTCCAATCAAAACGGCATTCCTGATATCACCGATAAAGCCAGCACCTATCCACATATCAAGAAACGTACAGAAAACAAGTCAGCTCAGGAGCTAAAGGCCAAACTGGCAAAACAGGCAGAAGAAAAACAGGCAAAGAAGGAGAAAGCACAAAAGGCAAAAGAAAAGTTGGAAAACCAGGCGAAATCCGTTAAACCTGTCGTTGTAACTGCTGTCCCACTGCCAGTTCCAAAAAAGACCGAGCCCAGATATACCGAAAAGACTACAAAGGACAATACGTCAGCTGCTTATGGTGGCTCTGGATATTTTTACTGTGCCAACACAGGCAAGATTGTTTCGGGAATCAAAGGCTTTATGATGACCCCACCAGGCAAGGTAAAACTAATCCGTGATGCCAGCTCTGGCGACTACAAATGGACAGCGGATGAACCCGGTATCTACGCCATGCAGTTTCAGATACCTGCAGGAATGTCGATTGTACGAGGTCTTGCCAAAGGCAGACGAATCGTAAAAGGCGGTGATCCTGACCCTCTGGTTCTGGGAGGCAGCGAAAACCCCGGCAAGAAAGGGTATCTCATGAAGCCACCTGGAGATGCTTCCTGGTACACCTCCTTTGAAGTAAAAGACGATGCACCATATATCATCAATAATAATATTCCTCTGGCAGGCTCAATGTGTAAATAATTCCAGATATTCAATACAGGCATACTGTAATGGTTATTTCTTGACGTGGATTTCCAAAAAAGCTTCAATGTGTATATGTTAATTAATTTATACACACAGGCTTGTTATTGATTTGTTGTGTGCCTCCTTCGTCGGCACACCCTACGGAAGAGTACTTGCACAGTCTCTTTAGCTCAATTCCAGTTAGTATTTCTTGTGAGTAACTAACTTACCACTTTCAAAAAAGCAGGTATGATCCGTGAAAAAACTATGTTAAAACAGGGGTAGTTTTTTCGGTTACTTACATTACAGCTTCCATGACAGCTTCATCCCACAAATCTACCACTACGACTATTCACGGTATTCATGCTGTGCAGACTGCGCTTGAAAATGATGCGGTTAATATTCTGCAAGTGTGGGCTAATATGCAGCATTCGCATAAACGTCTGAATGATATTTTTACGCTGGCGCGCAAGGCGGGTATCAAGGTTCAGGCTGTGGATGCTGAGCAGTTGCATAAGTTATCAAAAACCCATAAACATCAAAATATTGTGGCACGTTATCAGATGCCGCAGACTTTGTCTGAAGCGGATCTTGAAGACTTGCTGGTGACGCTACAGGAGCCTGCTTTGTTGCTGGTTCTTGATGGTGTGACTGATCCGCATAATCTGGGTGCCTGCTTGCGTACGGCTGAGGCTGCGGGGGTTCATGCGGTGATTATTCCGAAAGACAAGTCGGTTGGCTTGACTCCGACTGTGCGCAAGGTTGCTTCGGGGGCTGCTGAGTTGGTGCCGTTGATTCAGGTTACGAATTTGTCACGTACTTTAGAATCGCTGAAAGCGGCGGGTGTCTGGGTGATGGGAACCAGTGATAAGGCGAGTAGTGATGTTTTTGCTCAGGATTTTACTTTGCCAATGGCGTTGGTGATGGGGGCTGAGGGTACTGGTATTCGTCGTCTTACCGAGAAACAGTGTGATTTTTTGTTACGCTTGCCGATGGCTGGAAAAATTTCCAGTTTGAACATTTCGGTTGCGACTGGAATTTGTCTTTATGAGGCGGTTCGGCAAAGAACAGCTTAGAAGGAAACAAAATATAAGCATGAAATTAGGTGGAAAACTAAAGGGGTTGCTAGCTTTTGGCGTGATTATGATCACGCTGTTGTTGCTGTTGTTTATTTTCTTTGCCACTCAAAGTGCGCTGGATGTCTGGGATCGTTTGCAATCTTTGCCGCCGGTTCTTTTTTATGGTTATTTATCTGCGATTGGTTTTATTGTGCTGGTTGCGCTGTTTGTTCTTTACAAGCTGTTTCGCCCTGCGAAAGGCTTGTTTAAGTCACCAGAGCGGGTGGATAAAGCTTCTATTTTAAAGGAGCTGGAGCATGCTGAATCTACGGGTATGGATACCACTGCTTTGCGTCAGGAACTGGAGCTATTACAGGAACGCAAGCAGGCGGGATCTATTCATATTGCCTTGTTTGGCGATGTGAGCACGGGAAAATCCTCCATTATCAAGGCATTGTTGCCCGATGCTGAAGTTGAAACGCATCTGCGTGGTGGCTCTACGCAGGAAGTTAAGGAATATACCTGGAGTAGCCTTTCTGGTGATCAGCTGATTTTAACTGACTTGCCGGGGCGCAATGAAGCTGAGGGAGCACTGGATGAGATGTCGCATGATGAAGCGGTGCGTGCGCAGATTGTCATTTATGTTACCGACACTGATTTAACCCGTAGTCAGTTTGAAGATATCCGCGTGTTAAAGAGTTATGGCAAGCCTTTGATTCTGGCGATTAACAAAAGTGATCGCTTCAATGATGAAGAAAAAGCGTTGATACGGGAGCGTATTCAGGAACGCTTTGGTGAAGTTATGGCGATTGCCTTTACGCAGTCAGGAGGCATGGAGGAAGTGGTTAAGATTTTCTCTGATGGTAGAGAGGAAACTGTGCTTAGACCACGCAAGGCTAAGGTTGATGAACTGGCTGAAGTTTTGCAGGATGAGATTGATGCGCAAGCCGGTATGCTTGAGACACTCCGTGATGCCAGTGTTTTTGTGCTGGTCAAACAGAAGCTGGATGATGAGAAAGTTCAGTTCCGGCATGAGAAGGGTTTGTCGATTGTACGGCATTCTACCCGCAAGGCTATACTTGGAGCACTGGCTGCGATTAGCCCTGGCACGGATCTGGTTATTCAGGGGACGTTGGCGGCACTGATGGTTCGTGACTTGTGCAAGCTGTATGATGTTCCTGCTCGGCAACTGGATATCGATAATTTTATTAATTTTAGCCAGGGGCATATGAAAAAAAGTATTCCTTTGTTATTGGCTGTTGCAGGTAACGGGCTGAAAGCTTTTCCCGGTGTGGGGACGGTAACAGGAGGGCTGGTGCATGCTGTTGCCTATGGTATTATTTTTGATGCACTGGGGCGAGCAATACTAAAAACACTGGAGCAGCGTGGGAAACTTAAAGCTGTGCCAGCCTCATTAACCTTTAAGGAGATGCTGGGTGAAAATCTGGAGTCACGTGCAAAACTCTTTGCCAGACTGGTTCTCGATAGCAAAAAAGAAGACTGATGCACAAGATTTGACGGATCTGGAACAGGATCAGGAGGATCAGAGCCAGCAGGATAAGGGGGAAACTCATCTGGAGCTGGCGCGCGAAAGTCTGATCAAATTGCTGGACGATACTCGTGTGCCTGAAAGTATCCGCACAAGCTTGAAGAGTGAATATCTTGAAGTTAAAAAACTGCTCGACAAGCTGGAGCATGGGCATTTGCATATTGCTGTGTTTGGGCGTGTGAGTGTGGGTAAATCTTCTGTGCTGAATGCTCTGATTGGCAAGGATGTTTTTAGTACCAGCGTACTGCATGGTGAGACTAAATCTGTTGATATGCAAGCCTGGGAGGAGTACCAGGATGGAGGGGTGTTTTTGCTGGATACCCCCGGCATCAATGAAATCGACGGTGAAGCACGTGAAAAAATGGCGCATGAAGTAGCAAGCCGTGCTGATCTGGTGCTGTTTGTGATTGATAGTGACCTGACCGAAGTGGAAATGCAGGCACTTAAAGTTGTGGCTGATGGCAAGCGCCCGGTGCTGCTGGTTGTAAACAAGGCAGATCAGTATTCGGAAAAGGAACAACTGGAATTGCGTAAAATAGTGCGCGACAGGGTGAAGTCTTTGATTGCACCTGAAAATATTGTGTTTACTGCATCACAACCCACCCAGCAGACGGTGATTTATGTGGATGATCAGGGCAATGAGCAAGAAAGTGTGCGCCAGCGTCCGGTGGATATCGTCAACCTGAAAAGCCGCCTGTGGGATATTATCGAGTCTGAAGGCAAAACTCTAAGTGCCCTGAATGCGACCTTGTTTGCTGGTAACCTGAGTGAAAAGCTGGGTGAGTCGATACTCGAAGCTCGCGCTGAGGTGGCTGAAAAGACCATTCATATGTACTGTATTGGCAAAGGTGTGGCGGTGGCTATTAACCCGATTCCCATAGCCGACCTGGCAGCCGCTGCTGCGGTTGATGTCAGTATGATTGTGCATCTGTCCTATATCTATGGTTTACCCATGAGTAAGAGTGAAGCAGGCAGTCTGATCCAGACAATTGCCGCTCAGATGCTATTATTATATGGAACGGTTTGGGCAACGCATTTTTTATCCTCAGCGTTAAAGCTGGGTACTGGCGGGGTATCAACATTGATTACTGCCGCTGCACAAGGCGCGATTGCGTATTACAGTACGCTGGTTATTGGCAAGGTCGCGCAAAGCTATTTGTCCAAAGGAAAATCCTGGGGAGATGCAGGTCCCAAATTTGTGGTGCAAGAGATACTGGATAGTCTGGATCGTGATTCGGTGATGAGTCATGCCAGAGAAGAAATTCTTGAATACCTGCGAGAAAAGGTAAAGAAATAATCTCTCCTGTAGCCCGGATACAGCCCGAGGGAATACTACTCAGGGTAATAAACAGCATAGGCGGCAAGCTGTTGATTATAAGAGTGCTGTTAAGTATATTCTTATAAGCTCTGCGGCAGTACCTCTGCTGACGAATCTATAATAATCAATAACTTACTGCCTTACATTTAACTACCCTGGGTAGTTACGCAAAATAAGCACTATAAACAGTTCAACAGTGTTTTCAGATTATTTTTCCGTGGTTAGCACATAAGTTGTATTTCCATTAAGTTGCAGTATGCCTACCCCTGCTTTCTTTCCTGATTGTGTTCTAAATGCATAGATTAATTCATAATCATAGGCCTGCTGTAATGCCGTATCGTAATACTTTGTCATGCGCAGATTAGTTTGCGGAGTTTGGTCTGGCAGGTTGAGGGCAAGGATGTGCCGGCTTTTATAACTGTTTGTAGCTTGATCATAAATAGAGGCAGCATAGACTACCTGACTACCTGCTTTTTCAACAGAAGCGATGTGGTCAAGGCTGAGGTAGTGTCGGCTTATACCCAGTGTGTTGTCGGGAGGTGTTGCTGAGCTTAGATTATATGAGCAACCTTCTGAATCATATAGGATATTTCCATCAAAGATATTGTGATTGCCAATAATTGCACAGTTTTCAGGTGACGTGGTTATGGGGGGATGTTGATAGGTTGTTTTACCCGTAACTGCTGAAAAGCTGGAATTAATAACCATTTCAGTAATTTCATGGCTACCAGCAGCTCTGAGTGTATGGTTGGATGACACATAGTACAGCTTGGGGTTAACCGCAATCAGTCTTGTGAGACATTGGTGCTGCGAACCCTTGATGGTAATGATCTGACTGAGTGATAAAACATTATCCAGGTTTGCATGCATGAATATCCTGCCCTGATTGGAAACAGTTGCTGATGTTGGAAAAATAACATCCAGTAGCCCAGAGTTGTCACCACATTGAATACTTAAATCTTTCAGGTTGATAATCTGAGGTGTGCTAAACTCCCCTGAAGTGTCGAAAATGTAAGCAGTTTTCCTGCTCATCACTAGTAATTTGCTGTTATCTTCGGACAGATGTAGTGCAGCGAGAGAATCGCCTGTAAGCGTGACAGGATAAGTATATTTTGCCTGTTCCGGTGTATTCGCCGAGTACACTGATAGTTTGTCTGCCGAGAGTAGATAAAAATCACCAGTTTGGGGGTTATAGGTCTGATCCTGAAGATCACCGACTCCTGCAATAAGTTTTGTTGATGCCACTTCAACCGCATTGAGTGAAATTTCCTTAATGGTTTTACCAGCGAAGTCATCTTCCAGTGTCAGACGAATGGTGTGATTACCAGAACCCAAATCTATTGATAGTGAGTCTGGTAAATTATTTGATCCTTTTGGAATGTTGATGATTTTTTCTCTCCCGATAACATTGGTATCATCAGAGGAGACGATGGTTGCGGTCAGCTTCAGGCTGCTTTGTGAAGCATCCAGTTCTGAAATATTGATTTTTAATGTTTCATAGGCACTTTCGGAAGCGTTGTAGCTAATCTTGACGGTAGGGTTGGGACGTTTACTGATAATGACGGGCTTTGTCTGTGTATCAAGAACAGCATCCTGGTCATAAACAGTCAGGGTCAAGTTGATAGTTCCGGGCTGGGTAGAGATTAACTGACCAGAGCCGATGTAATCTACGGGCTGGGTAAGGCTAACGGTAGTGATATCAATATCTGAAGATTGGATTGTCCATTCATACCTAAATGTGCTGAGATCACCAACAAAATCATCATCGTAAGTGAATGAGAAGAGAATAGGGTTAAAGGTTTCCTGGTTACCTGATAAAGGTGCTGCAGATATTGAATTGATATGAAAGCATGAGCCATATTTACTCAGGTTTGCTGTATTACCAGCACAACTCTTTCCTGTGCTGCCAGAGCTTGAGTTTCCCCCACCTCCACAGCTAGTAAGCAAAAAGAGATAAAGTAAAAAAACAAATCCGGTGAGTATTTTTTTCATGGTAGCCCCTGATTTCTCTATCATTGCGACAAGTATAATGTACTATATTTTATAGTACTCTGAAAAGATAGTAATCCTGGTAAAAACAATAGGTTGGATTTTTCTAGAAGCCTGTCGGACCCCACCGTTTGAAGCGAAAATCCGTGGATATCTAATTGATCGAGATATCCACGGATTTGTAGCCAAACAGCTACATTAAGTCTGACAGCCTCCTAGCACTATTTTTGTTCGTAGTGGAGGGAGGTTGTATATGGATAATATGGTCACGCTACTGCTCTGATTGGGATATTTTTTGTACGAGACAAAACTCACGTAACTTCAGGTTTCAGCCACAGTTCTCTGTCTGGTTATGAGCTGAGTTCTCTATGAGAAACCGTAATATTTTCACTACTATGCTCTTTAAAATATTCACCTAGCTGGTCGGTAATATATACAGAACGATGTCGTCCCCCGGTGCAGCCGATAGAGATTGTCAGGTAGGAGCGCTGGTTTTCAATAAAGTGGGGAATCCATTTTTCGGTAAATTGAATAATATCCTGTTTCATATCATGCACTGCATCATGTGTTTCCAGCCATTCCTGAATAGGTTTGTCTTTGCCGGTATGCATGCGGATATCACTCACCCAGTATGGGTTGGGGAGGCATCTGACATCAAAGATAAAGTCGGTGGCAGCAGGGATGCCATGCTTGAAGCCGAAGGATTGAAACATCAGGGATAATGCTTGTCTGTCGGTGTTGCAGATACGGCTACGGATGAAGTTGGCCAGTTCATAGATATTGGTATAGGTTGTATCAATCTCCAGGTCGGCCGAGGAGCGAATGGCTGACATAAGTTCTGTTTCCAGTGTCAGTGCTTCACTTAAACCAATATTACTGGTTGTCAAAGGGTGCTTGCGTCGGGTTTCGTTATAGCGTTTTAAGAGGATTTCCTTGTCGGCATGCAAGTACAGCAAGGTGACTTGATGCCCATCATCACGGATTGTCTGGATATCCTCCGGCAGGTGATTTAGTCCTGTGCCGCTGCTTCTGACGTCCACACCAATAGCGACTTTGGCACGCTGAGAGATTGATGGGGAGAGAAACAGGGAGTTAAGTAATTCTAGTGGCAGGTTATCAATACAATAATAACCCTGGTCTTCTAATGTATTGAGTGCCATTGTCTTTCCCGAGCCTGAAAGACCGCTGACGATTACGAAGTTCATGTTGCCCTGCTTTGTTAATACCGATACCCAATTATGATTGGATATCGGTATTTATTCAATTATGCGTAAGCTTCCGGAGGTATTATTTTTGGTAATGTCCGAAGTTACTTACTAAACCTGAACAGCGATGAATCAATAGCCCCTGGTTGTATTGAAGTAGTCGCGGATTCAGGCAGAGGCTAGCCGAATTGAATATTACGATGTGCGCCTTCTGCGCGGTTGTGATTAGTGGTTTTCTCCTTGTGCTTGAGTACCTGACGATCCAGTTTATCTGCTAAAGAGTCAATAGCAGCATACATATCATGGGAGGTTGCATCGGCAAATACGCGATTACCACGAAAATGGAGAATGGCTTCTGCCGTATGTTCCAGTTTTTTTACTTTTAGAATAACGTGAATGTCTAATACCTGGTCAAAGTGTCGCTTGAGTTTAGTGATTTTGGTTTTAATGTAGTTGTTGAGAGAAGAAGTGACATCGATATGGTGACCAGTGATTTCTAATTGCATTGTGATAACTCCTTAGTTTGATGATAAAGGCAACTTTTCGAAATGAAACAGTTTGGCCTTGTTAGCCCGCCTTTCTGATAGAACAACCAGAAAGACGTTGCGAAGCTACTGCAGGAAGCAGTAGATATATTCATTATGGAATAGGAAACTACCCATAATGAGTGCTACGCAACATGGTTAATATATCACCAAGTGTTGGTTTAAGCGAGACTTTTTCTCTCTCGTGAGGAGGGGATTGTCATCGCTTCCCGGTACTTGGTGACAGTGCGTCGCGCAACATTAATACCTTGTTTTTTTAGAAGATCCGTCAGCTTGTTATCACTTAATGGTTTATGGCTGTTTTCACCATCAATAAGCTGCTGGATCATGGCTCTAATTGCTGTAGAAGAACATTCTCCACCCGCGCTGGTAGTGACATGGCTGGAGAAAAAGTGCTTGAGCTCATAAATTCCATGGGGTGTATGCATGAACTTTTGTGTGCTGACTCTGGAAATGGTTGATTCATGGAGATCGAGGCGTTCAGCAATATCTTTAAGCACCATGGGCTTCATTGCCTGATCACCATATTTTAAAAATGCCTGTTGTTGTTTGATGATTTCGTTGGCAACGTTGAGAATAGTGTTGCTACGGTTTTGTAATGTTTTGATGAACCACTTTGCATTTTGCAAGTGGTCTCTCAGGTATTTCTTATCGTTATGGTTTCCGGTTGTTGGGATCATGTTTTGATAGTATTCGTTAACCCGCAATCTTGTTTCGGTGTCCTGATTTAAAGTGGCTATCCAGTTTCCATCATGTGTTTTGCTGACATAGACATCAGGAGTTATGTATCTTGTTGTTTTATTGGTAAAATTCTCTCCAGGATAAGGGGTAAGTGATTGCAGCAGCTTGATGAGTTTTTCGTATTCCTGATCACTTAACCGATACGCTTTCTTTATCTTTATATAGTTCCGTTTTTCCAGTAAGTCCAGGTTTTTTTCCAGTAAGCAGCGTGCTTTTTGATAGAGGTCATGCTCCGAGAATAAACTTGATAGCTGGATTAAAAGGCATTCCTGCAAGTCGCGTGCTGCCACTCCCAATGGTTCAAGGTGCTGGATATAGTGCAAAACTGCGGTCACTTCATCCTTATCAATGAGCAGTTGGTGGCTTAAGCTGTCGTGAATATTTTCGATAGTTTCAGACAGGTAGCCGTTGTCATCAAGAGCATCAATAATAGTGGCAGCAATGATTTTATCCTGTACACCCAGGTTACTCGTATTTATTTGCCATAGTAAATGATCCTTAAGCCCTGTGACTTCCGCATTCAGGGTTTCTATCAAATTGCTATTATCTGTTGTAGTTGCGTCGTTGGTATTGCCCAGGCTTGAGTCAGAGGTGGACATGTCAAAGACATCATCCCATGAGGTGTCTGCGTTTAGATCATCCGTTAGATTTTCTTCAATGGATGACTGAGTGTCATTATTTTCTTCGGCCTGCAAGGTGCTGTCCAGGCGCTCATCATACTCCTCAATCTCTTCCAGTAACGGATTACTTTGCAGTGCCTGCTGGATTTCCTGTTGCAATTCAATGGTGGAAAGCTGCAACAAGCGGATTGCTTGCTGCAATTGCGGTGTCATGGACAGACTCTGTCCCAGCTTTATATTTAGTCCCTGCTTTATCATCGTTTTGTGATAGTTAAATATGTCCGTTTACATAAATATAAATTTGTAACTACCTTAGCTTGCCCTCGTGTTGTCCAATAGCTGCGTCGACTACATGGATGTAGGTGAGGAGCGATAGCAGGACGTGGTAGCTTTTAAAGTGCTCATTTATATTTATAAACTGCGCGCTTTCGCCTTGCTCTTGAACGACACGAGGGCAAGCTGAGCAGTTACTCGGTTATGCTGAATAGTTACTATAAATTTCTCTTCAAACTTCGGATTTATGTTGAAAGTTTTTACCATAAACTCACCTTCAGAAGGCGATTTTTTCGCTCTGCTTGCAGATTTCTGATAGCCTCCTGATATGCCTTCTAATGTACCATAGTGCATAACTGATACTAGCTATTTCCTGATGTAAAGTATGACAGTTCGTCGGTTTATTATTTGTGGTATGTCAGTAATTTCAAAGCAACTTGTTGAATAATGATGGAAAAATGGCAGAAAAGATATATGAGAATGAATGGATTTTTATAGAACAGGAAGCTGCTGATATTCCATGGCTGAAAATCTTTACTCAGCAGCAAGCAAAAGAGATGTCAGACTGTGATGAAGCAACTCAGCAGGAAATATTCCGGGTTTTGTTGATTCTCGAGAAAGCCATGATCCGTTATTTCAAACCTGACAAGATTAATATAGCTTCCTTTGCAAACTATCTTCCCAGAGTGCATTGGCACATCATGGCGAGATACAGGGGGGACAGTCACTTTCCTGAGCCTATGTGGGGAGCCCGGCAACGAGAAGCAGATCTGGATATTCCAGAGATGACAGGTTTTTTGGAGAACTTGAGTGTGTTGCTTGACGAGGCTGGTAAGTGATGAACTCTAAACTATCTCATCCGGCTTTTTCATCACTGACATCACAAACAGTACCACAGCGGCAACAATGATACCAAATAATACGTAGTAGCCATCACTCCAGTTGTCAGAGGGTGGTACTGCTTGATAGTACTGTAATACAAGACCCTCACCCCATACAGTTGGTATGAGGCTGGTATTTAGTGCAAGGAAGGTAGTGATCATTCTGGTCATAATGACAGCGCAAACCCATTGATAGCGGCTGCATTTTAGCTATAAAAGTGGTCAATAGCTACTGCTGTTGGAAGTTTTTCCAGCAAAATATTATAAATTTTATCTTCTTGGGATTTCGCTCAGAATTTCAGAATTAATGAAGGAAACAAACAATATTTTTCTGCCTTCACACTTGAAAATTTGTGGGAATTCCCCCATTAATCTGACGACAAATTTCACTCTTGAGGGATTCTAGTCAGCTTCAGAGTGACTGCTGTGATCACAGATTCCCGAAAGATTATCGATTTATTAGGAGATGCCTACCCGTGAGTAATAATAGAAATAGAGATGAATTGGAAGATGTGGCGAATGACGAGCTTGATACGACAGGTCAGGAAGACCAGGAAGTCGATGAAGCTTCAGAAGATGCAGAGCAAACAGAAAAAAGCTCTCTGGAAATAGAATTGGAAGAGTTGCAGTCGAAAGCGGATGAAACGTGGGATAAGTATGTACGGTTGCAGGCAGAAATGGGAAACATGCGTCGTCGTCATGAAAAGCAGGTAGATGATGCGCATAAATTTGCCGTAAAAAACTTTGCTGAAAGCTTGCTCCCGGTAGCGGACAGTCTGGAAATGGGAATGGCTGCTGAAGGAGATGTGGAAAAAATCCGTGAAGGCATGGATCTCACGTTGAAAGTGTTACTGGATGCGATGAAAAAGCATCATATAGAAGTTGTTAATCCGCTGGGCGAAGAGTTTAACCCCGATTTGCATCAAGCTGTTTCCATGCAGCCGGGTGATTGTAAGGATAATGAGATTATAACCGTGATGCAAAAAGGTTATACCTTGAACGGTCGCCTGATTCGTCCGGCGATGGTTGTGGTTTGTAAAAACTAATTATCATCAGTTGAAAAAAATAGAATAACCCACACTTTCTGTGGCAGTTGAAAAAACGAAAAAGATTATTGGAGATTTAGTATGGGACATATTATTGGAATTGACCTGGGTACCACCAACTCTTGTGTGGCGGTGATGGAAGGTGATAAGCCAAAAGTCATTGAAAACGCTGAAGGAGATCGCACCACGCCTTCTATTATTGCCTATGGAGATGAAATCCTGGTGGGACAACCAGCCAAACGTCAGGCGGTAACTAACCCCGAAAATACCATTTTTGCGGTTAAGCGTTTGATTGGACGTACCTTTGACGAAGAAGCCGTTCAAAAAGATATCAAGCTGGTTCCTTATAAAATCGTAAAAGCAGATAATGGTGATGCCTGGGTTGAAGCCAATGGCAAGAAACTCGCGCCACCTGAAGTATCAGCACAAGTTCTGAAAAAACTGAAAAAGGATGCAGAAGCTTACCTGGGTGAAGAAGTCAAAGAAGCAGTTATTACCGTCCCTGCTTACTTCAATGATTCGCAACGTCAGGCCACCAAAGATGCAGGCAAGATTGCTGGTCTTGATGTAAAACGGATTATCAATGAGCCAACTGCGGCTGCGCTTGCCTTTGGTATGGATAAGGCTGCTAAAGGTGATAGCAAGGTTGTTGTATATGACCTGGGTGGTGGTACGTTCGACGTTTCCATCATCGAGATTGCTGAAGTTGACGGTGAATACCAGTTTGAAGTTTTGGCAACCAACGGTGATACATTCCTTGGTGGTGAAGACTTCGATATGAAGTTGATTGATTACCTAGCTGATGAATTCAAGAAAGATAACGGTATGGATCTG
This sequence comes from Thiotrichaceae bacterium, assembly GCA_027030285.1. Taxonomy (GTDB): domain Bacteria; phylum Pseudomonadota; class Gammaproteobacteria; order Thiotrichales; family Thiotrichaceae; genus HyVt-477. Next base: position 18,953 of record JALVFC010000521.1, read on the forward strand.
CATAACGATCCACTGGCATTGCAGCGTCTTAAAGAAGCCGCAGAAAAAGCCAAAATCGAGTTATCTTCAACGCAGCAGACTGAAGTCAATTTGCCCTATGTGACGGCTGATGCATCAGGTCCTAAACACCTGAATGTTAAGGTAACACGTGCCAAGCTGGAATCACTTGTTGAGGATCTGATACAGCGTACCATTGAGCCTTGTAAGGTAGCCATGAAAGATGCAGGTCTGAGTAACTCAGATATTAACGATATCATTCTGGTTGGTGGTCAAACACGGATGCCTAAAGTACAGGAGACTGTACAGGAGTTCTTTGGCAAAGAGCCTCGTAAAGACGTGAACCCTGACGAAGCTGTGGCTTTGGGTGCGGCAATTCAGGGTGGTGTACTGGGTGGCGGTGTGACTGACATCCTGTTACTTGATGTAACACCATTGTCCCTGGGTATTGAAACCATGGGTGGCGTTATGACCAAGCTGATTGAGAAAAATACCACGATTCCTACCAAGGCATCTCAGGTATTTTCCACGGCTGAGGATAACCAGACGGCGGTTACCGTGCATGTGCTGCAAGGTGAGCGTGAAATGGCATCAGGCAACAAGTCTCTTGGACGTTTTGATCTGTCAGATATTCCACCTGCACCACGCGGCATGCCACAGATTGAAGTATCCTTTGACATCGACGCTAACGGTATCTTGAATGTATCTGCTAAAGATAAGGCCACTGGTAAGGAACAGTCCATTGTAATTAAAGCTTCCAGCGGTTTATCTGATGAGGAAGTTGAGCAAATGGTGAAAGATGCCGAGGCGCATGCAGAAGAAGACAAGAAGCTGCGTGAGCTGGTAGAAGCTCGTAACAAGGCCGATTCGCTGGCGCATAGCGCTGAAAAATCACTGAAAGATCTGGGTGATAAAGTTCCTGATGATGAAAAGCAGAAAGTCACTGCGCTGATCGATGAAGTCAAGGAAGCGGTCAAGGGTGATGATAAGGCTGTGATTGACAGCAAGGCAGAAGCACTGGCTCAAGCCACGGGTGCGCTGGCACAAATGGCGGCTGCTGCTGCCGAAGGTGGTGCTGCACCAGGGGGAACAGATAGTGCGGATGCGACATCATCTACCGCTGATGCAGCTGACGACGATGTGGTCGATGCCGAATTTGAAGAGGTTGATGACGATAAGAACAAGACTTCTTAATCGCCCTCCCGAGTGAGGCTGGTAAGGGGGCTAGTCCTCTCTCCAGCTGCATATCGGGAAATAACAATGGACAATCAGGCACGGCAAGTGAGCTTCCCGTGCCTTTGTCTTTAAAGAATGAATGGGTATCTATTCTTTTGCTGTAACTACTCAGGGTCATTGTGCGTAAGGCGATGAGTTATTGATTATTGGGGCTTCGGTACTGCGTCTTTTATAATCAATAACTTACCGCGTTTGCTGTTCATTGCGCTGAGTTGTTACCTTTTACTTTTACTAAAACAAGAAATCCGGAAATACTGATATGTCCAAAGCCGACTATTACGAAACCTTAGGTGTTAGTCGTAATGCCAGCGATGCCGAGCTAAAAAAAGCTTACCGTCGTCTGGCAATGAAGTACCATCCTGATCGCAATGCAGGGGATAGCCAAGCAGAACAGCGCTTTAAAGATGTCAAGGAAGCGTACGAAGTGCTGGGTGATAAACAAAAACGTGCAGCTTATGACCAGTTTGGGCATGACGGTGTGAGTGGCGCAGCAGGATTCGGCGGTGCTGGTGCTGGCATGGGCGATATCTTTGGAGATATTTTTGGTGATATCTTCGGTGGTGGTCGCTCTTCTGGCACCCGAGTACATCGCGGCAGTGATTTACAGTACAACCTTGAACTGACACTGGAAGAAGCCGTTTTCGGCACTGAAGTTGATATTCGAATCCCTTCCCTGCAACAATGTGACAGCTGTGGTGGCAGTGGTGCTAAAGAAGGTAGTCACCCGGAAACCTGTTCAACCTGTCATGGGCAGGGTCAGGTACGTATGCAGCAAGGCTTTTTCTCGGTGCAGCAACCCTGTCCACAGTGCCGTGGTTCGGGCAAGGTGATCAAGGATCCCTGTTTAAGCTGTCATGGTCAGGGGCGAGTTGAAAAACAGAAGACTCTATCTGTAAAAATTC
>JALVFC010000522.1 GCA_027030285.1 Thiotrichaceae bacterium
GTTCCAGTAATGAAAAATTGCAGTCAAAAAATTCTATCACAAAATGTCAGTTACGATGCTTACACATAATCAATAGGATCTACATCAATCGACCAGCGTACACCACCCTTCTTTTTCAAACTTTTACTGTTCTCAATGAGAAGATTCAGCGTTTGGTGAAGCAATTTACGCCGAGTTGCGGTAATCAGTAATTGTGTGCGATAGCGCCTGGCACGCTTCTCAATCGGTGAAGGCGCCGGACCGAGTATCACCAGATCACTGCTTTGCGTTGGTTCAAGGAGTGCCTTTACCTGCTGTAGAAAGTGCAGGGCATTTTCCTGTTTTTCAGCATTGGCGCGAATCAGTGCCTGATAGGCAAAAGGAGGAAAGTGCCAGTTTTTACGCTCCGTCAGTGACAGATTAGCGATTGCCAGATAGCCTTGGGATAACAGGGTCTGAAAGAAAGGATGATCAGGCTGGGTACTTTGCAGAACCACAGTGCCCTTTCTGTCTGCGCGTCCTGCTCGCCCCGCCACCTGAATAATCAGCTGTGCCAGGCGTTCCCAGGCACGAAAATCCGTACTGAATAATGACTGATCCACATCCAGAATACCCACCAGAGTCAGCCTGGGAAAATCATGCCCCTTTGCCAGCATTTGTGTACCAATCAAAATAGCGGGCTTGCCATCATTCACTCCGTCCAGTTTTTTCTGTAAGGCACCCTTACGGCGTGTGGTATCGCGGTCAATGCGAATCATCCGGGTAGTGGGGAAATACGCCTGAAGTTTCTGTTCAACCCGCTCCGTACCCTGACCTCGGGTGGTGATATGTTTATTGCCACATTGCGGGCAGGTACTATGCACCGGACGCTCAGCATCACAGCGATGACATATCAGCTTTTGCGAATGGGCATGGTAGGTCATATTGGCATCGCAGTGGGGGCATTCAGCATGCCAGCCACAGGCAGGGCATATCATCGCCGGAGCAAAGCCGCGCCGATTTAAAAACAGCATCACCTGATTACCCGCATCAATATGTTCACGAATCATGCCCAGTAGCGGAGCGCAAACACCTGATTCCAGCGGCAAGCCCCGAATATCCTGCACCATCACCGCAGGTTGTGCCCGCGACCCTGGACGCTGTGTCAGGGAAAGCATCTGATAACGCCCCTGACTGGCATTATGCAAACTCTCCAGTGCAGGTGTTGCACTGCCCAGAACCACCGGAATTTTCGCATCATGCGCCCGCTTCACCGCCAGATCACGCGCATGATAATGAAACCCCTCCTGCTGCTTGAATGAGCTGTCATGCTCCTCATCAATAATAATCATACCCAGCCTGGGCATGGGTACAAAAATGGCCGAGCGCGTACCGATCAAAATATCCACCTGCCCCGTTTGGGCAGCCAGCCACGCCTGCATGCGCTCACCATCCGCCAGTCCCGAATGCATTACCACCATTGAATGATCCGGAAAATAAGCGCGAAAGCGACTCAAAAGCTGTGGCGTCAGACCAATCTCCGGCACCAGTATCAAAACCTGTTTGCCAGCAGCCAGCAGCGGTGCAATCGTGTGTAAATAAACCTCTGTCTTGCCACTGCCAGTGACGCCATGCAACAAATACGTTTTCGCCTGCGTAATTTGCGCCACACACGCCTGTTGCTCATCTGTCAAGGTCACAGCCTGTTGGGCGATAGTGGGTTCGTACACAGGTGG
>JALVFC010000523.1 GCA_027030285.1 Thiotrichaceae bacterium
TAAGTACGACTATTAATACCTCAAGCAGTGAAGTTTTGTTGCTTGATGTTGTTGGCGGTGGAGTTCCCCAGCCAGCATTTATTGTAGGTGCGGGCCAGAGTGCTTTCTGGGCAGCTACAGCGCCAAGCAGTCAGGGGGCTGGCAGTACACGGCTGACTCAGGCACCGGGAAATTATACCTTGCAATGGACAACGACAGGAATGAACCGTGTAGCACACTCTGTCATAGCGTTGGCGCCTGCAATTGAGGCGGCTCCTGGCAATGCCTGGCCAGTACTGGATGCATTGAGTAACCAGTCAGTTCAGGAAGGAGCAACCACTGTCGTTACCCTGACGGCATCCGATGCAGATGGTGATGCACTGAGCTTTAGCAGTTCAGCGTTGCCAGGTTTTGCCACATTGCTTGATAATGGTGATGGTACTGCATCATTAACCCTTGCCCCTCAGGCGGCTGATGTCGGTAGTTACTCTATTACCATCTCTGTATCAGATGGCGTACATGCAACTCCGGTTAGCGGTACGATGACAATAAATGTGCTACCTGCACAGGCAACTACAGCCGTGGTGATTAACGAATTACTGGCAAGCAATGTCAATACTAACCTTGATCCAGACTTCTCGGCCTTCTCTGACTGGCTGGAGCTTCGCAACAACAGTAATCAGGCAGTCAATATCAGTGGGTACTATCTAAGTGATGACCCGCTACAGGTACAGATGTGGCAGTTTCCCGCCAATACGGTTATACCAGCCGGAGGACATGTGTTGGTCTGGGCGGATGGCACAGGTCAGAATGGCAACGCACTTCACACCAATTTCAAATTATCATCCAAGGGGGAAACAATCACTTTGGCAGATAGCAGTGGAGTTGTTATTGACTCAGTTACATTTGGCAAACAAAAAGCCGATATCTCAGTGGGCAGATCAGGCGCAAATATTGTCTATCTGGTACCAACACCGGGACAGGCAAATGGTGCGGCGCATGCAGATAAAACACGTGCAGATGCTCCCGTGTTTTCGGTTGACAACGGATTTTATGATACCAGCCAGTCTGTAGCCATAACGCAGCCTAATGGTGCGCAGATTTATTACACCACGGATGGCTCTATACCTACGCAGTCCTCAACGCTTTATACACAGCCCATTCAGGTGAGTACAACGACAGTGATAAGAGCCATTGCCATTGAAAGTGGAAAGTTTGCCAGCGAGGTAAGTACCCATACCTTCCTGATTGGTGAAGCGCGTGGTATCCCGGTAATTTCAGTAGCTGTGAACCCGGACTATCTATTTGACAGCACGGTAGGTATTTATGCTGATGGAACCGGAGCAGTTAAAAACTATAGACAGGACTGGAAACGTCCGGCAAATTTTGAATACTTTGACATAAATAATCAGCTTGCATTTGAGTTGGCTGCAGACTTGTCAATCTCCGGAGAGGTTTCAAGAGCACTTGAGAAAAAATCATTTGCTGTTGATCTGGACAGCAAGTACGGCACCAAAACGCTCAATTATGCACTCTATAAGGACAAGCCCAATGTCAACAAGATCAAGGATTTCAAGATCAGGGATTCGTATGAGAACAATGATATATTATCTTCTTTAATCGTTGGTCAGAATAATCTGAATGTGGACTATCAGTCCTATCAGGTTGTCAGATTGTATGTAAACGGCGAATTATGGTCTGTATATAAT
>JALVFC010000524.1 GCA_027030285.1 Thiotrichaceae bacterium
CCAGTGCAATCATGAATAGTGCAGCGACCAGGGAAAGGAGTTCACGGGAATGTTGAATATCGGTTAATGAAATAACTCCGGCGCCCAGTCCTCCAATCAGTGCACCTGCCAGCATATAGCCCAATAAACGTCCGAGGTTGTAGCCCAGTAATATAGTGAGGTGTGAAGCGGGTCTGGAATGTGATGGCTGTGTGGAAGTGAGTTTTGCTGAAACAGTGCTGGTATCCACTGTGTTTTCCGCTGTGTTAAAGGTCAGAGCCGTTACGATGCCACCACACATGCCGAAGCAGTGAACGCCTCCCAGCAAACCAACAAGGAAAGCTCCAAGGTAGTTTGCCTGAGGCAACCATTCGGCAACTATGTCCACTTAATATAGGCTAGATATAGACTAGTTGATGGTCATTTTCAGGTTGTATTTGCCTTCTTTGTAACCTGAAAAAATCTCCTGCACCATGGGATGTTCAATCGGTACGCCTTCTTCATCAATTTCCAGGTTTTTCTCAGCGACGTAGGTTACGATATTTTCATCATCTACGAGAACGTGATACCAGGGTGCGTCTTTGGGGGGATGACTATTGGCATTTTCTTCGTACCACTCATCTGTCCCTTCAAACTGTGGATCTACGTCTACTATCACGCCGCGATAGTTGAAATTACGATGATGAATAATTTGACCGATGTTAAAAGATGCTGAATTAATAGTCACGTTATGTCCTCTTATTTCTTGTCAGGAATCGGAACTTTATTTGTTTCCTGTGTATATCCCGTGAATCATCATAAGGCTATCCGTCTGTTTTTCAAGTTTGTGATACTTCCCTTTTTAATTCCTTTGTTTATACAGGTTCTTAATTTGTTAGATACAAAAGTGTACATGCAGTTCATACATCTTATCTGTATTTTCTGGAAAACCCAATGGTTCTCTTTATACAATAATGCCTGTGTTTAACCTGAATACTGTACTTGGTTCAGGCTCAATAATAAAAATAATAAAGGAAACACTCGTGAAAAATCTACTACCCCCTATTCTATTACTCGTCGCTATATCGAGTCTGTCAGCCTGTAGTCAACAGATACAGGAAGTACAGGCAATCCCAGAAGCTGGCACTTCACAACGGGCTCAATCTAGCAGACAGCATAATCAAACCCAGCAGCAACACTACAAACAAAAGCAGCAGCAAAGAGTCACACCTTATGTATATCATCCCAGGGTGTACAAGCCAGCAACTTCCAGCCAGGAATTGCGCATTATTGGTAACAAGATTTTCAGAAATGAGGCGGGCGGTGTAAAAAGCAATCTGGTTCACTGGAACCGGGGGGAAAACTTTGCCGCTATGGGTATTGGTCACTTTACCTGGTATCCCGCAGGACCTCGCAGACACCGTTTTGGTAATACTTTCCCCAAACTACTGGACTATCTGGAACAACGTGGTGAACGCCTTCCTCAGTGGCTAAAGCAGGCACGTTACCAGGGGGCTCCCTGGAGTAGCAGGTCACAATTGATGCGCGAGAAAGGCAGCAGAAGAGTAGTAGAACTTGAGAACTTGCTTTACCGGACGCGACATCTGCAAGCTGAATATATTATTAAGCGCGCGCAACGCGCCATGCCCAAACTGGTAAAAAAGACTCCCAGACAGCTGCGCTCACATGTTGCCAACAACCTGAATGCGGTCGCTAACACACCTGGTGG
>JALVFC010000525.1 GCA_027030285.1 Thiotrichaceae bacterium
GCTCTCTGTCTTTGCCAAGGAAGTCACCTGTTTCACAAATCGGACCAACGACATCATAGGTGCGTGTGTCAGCCTCATTGTTGATTCTGACGGGAATGATTTCCTGCCATGCCTGGTATAGTGATGGGCGAATCAGGTCATTCATGGCAGCATCGACAATGGCGAAGTTTTTGTGCTCCGATAATTTCAGATATTCTACTTTAGTGACAAGAATGCCTGCATTGGCGGTAATGGCGCGCCCAGGCTCTATGATAATGGTGTAATTTTGTAGTGTAGGGTGTTTTGCCAACAGTTGCTGGGTGTACTCAGCAGGCAAGGGTGGTTCTTCTTCTTTATATCTGACGCCAAGTCCACCGCCCAGATCCAGATGTTTAATGTGGATGCCTGCCTGTTTCAGTTTGTCAGCCAGGTTAAGTACACGTTCAAGAGCATCAATAAAGGGAGCAACTTCTGTGAGTTGTGAGCCGATATGGAAGTCTATGCCAATAATTTCAATATGTTCAAGTTTGGATGCTTGTAAATATACTTGTTCGGCACGTGATATTTCTATGCCAAATTTGTTTTCTTTTAATCCTGTTGAGATGTAGGGATGCGTGCCTGCATCAACATCCGGATTGACACGGATGGAAACAGGTGCTCTTTTACCTGATGCTTTAGCTACGGTGTTTAGGCGCTCAAGCTCTGCTTCAGATTCTATATTGAAGCAGTGAATACCTACTTGGAGAGCACGAGCCATTTCATCTGCACGTTTTCCAACTCCGGAGAAAACGATCTTTTCAGGTTTTCCGCCTGCTGCCAGTACCCGTTCCAGTTCACCGACAGAAACAATGTCAAAACCCGAGCCAAGCCGTGCGAATAGATTAAGTATGGCGATATTTGAGTTGGCTTTTACAGCATAGCAAATGAGATGTGGCTGGGGGCCAAAGGCGTTGTTGAAGGCATGCCAGTGGCGTTCCAGCGTAGCGCGAGAATAAATGTAACAGGGTGTGTCGAATTGATGTGCAATAGCGGCAACAGGTGTGTCTTCGGCAAACAGTTCCGCACCATGATAGTTAAAGTGATCCATGTTTTTTTATGTTGTTGGTGGTGTTTTTACGGGTAGAGTCCAGTTTACAGCAGGTTTTTTGTTGTTATCAGGAAGGTAAAGCTTTCCCTTGTTGCCACATCCGCTGAGGAAGCTGGCAAGTGCCAGAAAAAAGACCATGATGAAAAATATTTTATTTGCCCAGCACATAATATTAATTGTTCATTTTGGATTGTTTAATTAGTGTAACTGCCTGCAAGTATGTCAATAAATTTTCGCAGGAACGCTTCGCAAAGCTGGTTACGAGATAAATTTTCAAAAAAACAGTCCGGTTGGTGGAACTGTTTTCACGGTCTGTAGTCAGAGTAAGAGTACGAAGCTTGAGTGTCCTTGGCAGTGTTTAGCTACAAAAAGAAGTGCCTTGTGATGTTTCGTACTTTGGCATCAAGACCTGCGCAGCTGACCCAATAACTAGCTACGCCATAACACATGTCACTGCGCTGGTTTGATGTCTTTTCTTTCTTCTTTGTATTCTGACTTTCTGTCAGCTAGTCAAAAGCGCGCCCGGCTTTGAACCCCATCTTTTTCAGAATCATTGCAAGTGGGCAAAAGCCAGTAAATGCTGATTGCAGCAAATTCAGACCAACAAAACCGGTTAACCAAAACCAGTAATGGTTTACTTTTATGCCGAGTAACAGGCTTGCCAGTATGACGATGCCTGCAAAGGCAAGTACAACGCGATCAATGCTCATGGGTTCTCTCCTTCCCCTGGTTAAGTTAGCGGTTCTCGTACTGTCTTGGTGTAACGATATGCCTGCAAGTTATTGATATAGGTTCTGTCGTAGCAGGATCTGATCATCAATAACTTGTTACCTCATTGCTCATTAAGCAGAGTCGTTACCGATTCTCTAGCTTAACATAGTTTCTTGGTTTTTCACCAGAATAGAGCTGTCGTGGTCTGCCGATGCGGGATTCAGGGTCTTGCATCATTTCATTCCAGTGGGAAATCCAGCCAATGGTGCGAGACATGGCAAAAATAACCGTGAACATATTTAAAGGTATGCCCATCGCTAATAGTATGATCCCTGAGTAGTAATCGACATTTGGGTACAGGTTGCGTGATTTGAAGTAATCATCCTGCAGGGCGATATTCTCTATTTCCATCGCGGTGTTAAAAAGCTCCTGGTATTTGTTGCCAGGTTCAAGCTGCTCCAGAATCTCGTGGCATGTCTTGCGGATAATAATCGCTCTTGGGTCATAACTTTTGTAGATGCGATGTCCAAAGCCCATTAACCGGAAGCGGTCATTTTTATCTTTTGCGCGATCAATGTAGTACTGAACGTCGTTATCCGAATCGACGATATCAAGCAGCATTTTAATGACCGCTTCGTTGGCGCCACCATGAGCAGGCCCCCAGAGCGAGGCAATGCCTGCTGAGACGGCAGCAAACGGGTTGGCTTCAGAGCTTCCGGTGAGGCGTACTGTTGAGGTGGATGCATTTTGCTCATGATCAGCGTGCAGGATCATAATCAGATCCAGGGCTTTTACAAACAGCGGTGGGGGCGTGTATTCCTCTGTCGGCAGGGCGAACATCATATGTAGAAAATTACCGGCATAATCCAGGTCGTTGCGTGGATACATAAATGGTAAGCCGTGTGCGTAGCGATAACTCCAAGCGGCAATCGTGGGCATTTTGGCAATCAGACGGTGAGCTGCTTTTTGACGTTTTTTGGGATCATGTACATCTTCTTCGTGGTCATGGAAAAATGAGGATAATGCGCCGACTACCCCCACCATGATCCCCATAGGATGGGCATCTCTTCTAAAGCCTATGAAAAACTGCTTTAGTGCTTCATGCAGCATGGTGTGATGACAGATGTCATTTTTAAATGTTTGTAGTTGTTCTGCGTCAGGCAGGTTGCCGTAATAAAGGAGGTAGCAGACTTCCAGAAAAGTGCTTTGCTCGGCCAGCTGTTCAATAGGATAGCCACGGTACTGCAGAATGCCTTTGCTGCCATCAAGATAGGTAATGGCACTGCGACAGCTTGCGGTTGAAAGAAAGCCGGGATCATAGGTAAAGTATCCCAGTTCCTTGTATAACGCACGGACATCTATGGTTGGGATGCCCTCGCTTGGTCTTAAAATGGGTAGCTCCAGTTTTTTACCTGTCGAGTTGTCTGTAAGTGTGACAGTATCCTTCTTATTCATTCAGATGCTCTAATATTGTAAACTGCAAACCCGCCATTCTAACAAAATGAGAACGTAATGTTGAAACTTTGTCGCTGCCCTGGTGTGATAGGATGGGTTAGTGTGATAAGTGGTTGTTAGGTATAAAAGCCTTAGTAGGCTCAAAAATTCCGATCACGCTAAATCAGATCTTCCTTAAAGGAATCTTAAGTGGCTCCTTTATTGATATTAAGTATAAAAAATATGAACAGAAAACTCCTTTTTCCCTTTTTTGCAATTGCACTGACTGGTGTTGTGTGGATATGGTTTGCTATGGATGGTAATAAACCAGATATGGATGCTGGTGTCATAAACAACAAATTGCCCTGGCAGATCAATATTGAGAATGAAAAAACATTGCAGGTTTTTTCCCTTCATGTGGGGCAGGACAGTCTTTCAGCGGTTGTGAAAAAACTCAGGAAGCTACCTGAGCTTGCTCTTTTTGAGGATGCGGAAGGTGTCAGGCAGATAGAGGCTTATTTTTCACGAGTAAAACTGGCAATGCTTGAGGGGAGGATGGTTGCAGAGGTTGATGTGGAAGGTGTGGATTTATCAGGCTTTGCCAGGTTTGCCAAAAAAGGTCAGCCAACACCAAGTGGGCGGCGTAAATATAAGCTGTCAAAAACAGGCATTATCAAAGCAAATGCTTTACGTGTCTGGAAGTTGGTATATATGCCCAGAGCAGATTATACCGAGGCTCAGTTGTTACGTTTTTTTGGTGAGCCAGGGCATAAAAAAACGGTGAGTGCTGGTGTTGAGAATTGGTACTACCCGAACAAAGGCTTGTTGATTACTTATGATAAGGATGGTCGTGAGCTTTTTTATTATGCGGCTGTAGCTGAATATGGAAAGATGTTGAAAGGGGTGGAAAAGGACATTTCGAGCATGCAAAACATGCAAGGAGATGCGCAGTGAGCTCTGTGTGGTGGGAGGAAAAGCGACTGAGTGAGCTGAATGAAGAAGAGTGGGAGTCCCTTTGTGATCATTGTGGCAAGTGTTGCCTGTTAAAGCTGGAAGATGAAGACAGTGGTGATGTTTATTATACCGATGTGGCTTGCAAGTTGATGAATGCTGAGGATTGTAGCTGCACCAAATACACTCAGCGGGAGGTGCTGGTGCCAGATTGTTTGAAATTAACTAGAGATAATTTGGAGGAAATTGCTTGGATGCCTTTAAGTTGTGCTTACCGCAGAGTCATGGAGGGTCGAGGTTTGCCTGTATGGCATCACCTGGTTTGTGGGGATAAAATGGAAATTCATCGGAGCGGGTTTTCAGTCGTGGGTAAATTTACCTATGAAGACCGCTTGCCGGATGGTGATGAAATTGAGGAGCGTATTGTTGAATGGCCACTACTAACCGGCAACAACTAAAAACTGAGTTGCTAAAGCTGCGTCTGGATAAGTGGCTTTGGGCTGCACGCTTCTTTAAAACCAGAAAGCTGGCGAGTGAGGCAATTCGTGGAGGCAGGGTGCATGTCAATCAGCAGCGTGTTAAACCAGCAAAGAATGTTGTTTGTGGTGATGAGCTGGAGATTAGTCGAGGGGAGGAGGTATTTACCGTTGAGGTGGTCGGGCTTAATGATAAGCGCCGCCCCGCCAAAGAGGCGGTGCGGCTGTATGTGGAATCAGCGGAGAGTATTGAGAAGCGTCAGCAACAAAGAGCTTTGAACAAGCTTTCAGGTGGCGGGATGTCACCCGGCAGGAAGCCTGATAAGCGTCAACGGCGAAAGATTCGCAGGTTTAAGCAAGGCTCAGTCTCTTAAAGACCGCGACCAATTGCGTAGTAGCTAAACCCTTTTTTCTTCATGTGCTCTGGATCATACAGGTTGCGACCATCAACGATGACGGCATCATTAAGTGTTTCTTTGATCTTATCGAGATCCGGGCTACGGAACTCCTGCCATTCAGTAACAATAATAAGGCTGTCAGCCCCTTCCAGTGCGGTCTCAGCGCTGTTGCATAATGTAAGTCCTTTCTGTTGTCCATAAATGCGCTTGCATTCTTCGATGGCAACCGGGTCATAGGCTTGAACGGTGGCGCCTTCCTTTAAAAGTGTATCAATAACAACCCTGCTGGAAGCTTCACGCATATCATCCGTATTGGGTTTAAAAGCAAGTCCCCACAGGGCAATATTTTTACCCTTCAGGTTACCGTTATAGTGTCTTTTCAATTTTTCAACGGGCTTGTCTTTCTGCCGGTAGTTAACTGACTCAACTGCGGCAAGCAGCTCAGCCTGATAGCCAATTTCCTTAGCTGTGCGCTCCAGTGCTTGTACGTCTTTAGGAAAGCATGAGCCTCCGTATCCGCAGCCAGGGTAAATAAAATGATAGCCAATTCGAGGATCTGAGCCGATGCCGATACGCACGTTTTCGATGTCGGCACCTAATAATTCAGCCATATTGGAAAGTTCGTTCATGAAGCTGATCTTGGTAGCAAGCAAAGCATTGGCTGCATACTTGGTAAGCTCTGCTGAGCGAATGTCCATAGTGATAATGCGCTCATGGTTTCGATTGAAGGGCAGATAAAGCTCATGCATGATTTTTGTGGCTTTTTCTGACTCTGAACCTATCACAATACGGTCAGGCTTCATGAAGTCCTCAATCGCATTGCCTTCTTTGAGGAATTCAGGGTTGGATACCACGTCAAAATCAATATTGATATTTCTTTGCTGCAAAGTCTGTTGAACCACATCTCGTACCTTGTCGGCAGTGCCCACAGGCACAGTGGATTTGTCAACAATGACTTTGTAATCATTCATGTGTTCAGCAATGGATTTTGCAACAGTGAGTACATAGCTAAGGTCAGCAGAGCCGTCTTCGTCTGGAGGCGTTCCTACAGCAATAAATTGAACAGCACCATGCTGTACACCTTCTTCTGCTGAAAGTGTAAAATTGAGTCTGCCTGCTTTTATGTTCTCGCTGACGATAGTGTCAAGACCAGGCTCATAAATGGGGATTTCGCCATTTAACAGGCTCTTTATTTTTGCCTCATCGACATCAACGCATAAGACATCATTGCCTACCTGGGCAAGACATGCTCCGGTAACCAGGCCAACATAACCTGATCCATAAATAGTAATTTTCATAAGTATCGTTTCTTTATCTGTATTTTAATCTTTATTAAGGGTGTATAAGCTTTTAAATTATGGGTGTTTTGCTTGTTGGCGGAATCATAACAACGATGATGCGGCAGGGAAACTTAAAAATGACAGAATGACTGTTGACATTATCTAATGATTCGCTCACAATTCCCCGCTCTTTTTGCTGGAGGGGTTCCCGAGCGGCCAAAGGGGGCAGATTGTAAATCTGCTGGCACTGCCTTCGGAGGTTCGAATCCTCCCCCCTCCACCATATTAAAGAGTTAATGCAGAGCGGGTGTCGTATAGTGGTAATACCTCAGCCTTCCAAGCTGATGCTGCGGGTTCGATTCCCGCCACCCGCTCCACTTGTTTTCAGTAGACTGAGTTGCTGGAAGTCATTTAAATCCTTTTCTGGATCTTCACTGGTTTGGCAAAGTGTTTGGTAGGCTTCTCAGTATCAAATTGATTACGCCCATATGGCTCAGTCGGTAGAGCGCACCCTTGGTAAGGGTGAGGTCATCGGTTCAATTCCGATTATGGGCACCATTTTTTTAGTTAACGATTTGTACGGGGATGTGAACGATGTCCAAAGAAAAATTTGAAAGAACGAAGCCACATGTAAATGTAGGCACCATAGGTCACGTAGACCACGGCAAGACAACCCTCACGGCAGCCATCACCAAAGTAATG
>JALVFC010000526.1 GCA_027030285.1 Thiotrichaceae bacterium
GGAGATGCTTAATGGGGTATCTCCACTGCTTCCCTATCTGACACTGCTGGATCGCCAGCATAATGCACAGCAACTGCGGCAAATGTTTGCAGGATTCCCGGGCATGGTGGATATGTTGCCGAGCAGTCTGGAAAACATGCAAGTCAATAAAGCACTGCATAAGCAACTAGGCAGCAAGCCAGAGTATAAACATGCTTATGCAAATCGTGTGCATTATATTGCAGGTAGTTATCCTCGAACACCCTGTGCCATGCGCACGAGTGATGAGTTTGTGACGACAGGGGAGGGCGATGGTAGCGCAAGATGGGAGAAGATACCCGAGTGGATTACTGGTGATCATGTCTGGTATATGGAAAACACCATGCATGGCAACTTGCTGGCACAGCCAGGGAGTTTTCAGGCGCTGGCTGAGCTGGTCATCAAAGGTGAAACCCGGCAATTATCTCACACGAGACCACTATCCCGTCAGGCACGCAGCCTGAAACATAAGCGACTCAATAAAGAGCAAATGTCGTTGCTATATCCGGATGAAGCCGATATTGCAAACGTCATTTTGCGTGCCCAAGCTGTCACTGCGAGCACACACGCCAGCCGAATCATGCCAACGGCGCATATCCGTATTGTGAGTGGTGATCTTCGATATGTAAGGCAGCCGATTGTTGTTGGACATTATCTCCAGGATGGTATCAAGTCGGCAGAAGCAGAAATTGATAAACGCCTGGAATACTGGCTAAGCAATTTGTATCGCAAAAACCTTTATCCGGGCAAGTTGGGTAGTGCACAGGTGGTGACTCAAAAAGGGCTACAAAAGGAGGCTTTTGGAGCTGTTGTGGTAGGGCTGGGTGTTATTGGTAGTCTGACACCGCGAACATTGCGTTCTACCTTAAGAAATGGCTTTATCAAATTCGGTCTGCATCAGCGTGAGTTGCGTAACAACTGTGGATTCTCGCAGGATATGGTTTCACCGGTTTCGTTGACCAGTCTGTTGATAGGTGCGGGTTCTGGAGGTGTCAGTATTCAGGATAGTCTGATGGCAATTCTCAGTGCCCTGTCCGAAGCGAATCAGATATTGCTGGATATGCACTGCCCACCAATTGTACAGCTTGACATCATAGAGCTGTATGAAGACATAGCTATCAGTGCTGCTCGTGCATTACAAAAAATCAAATCACTTTTTAACAAGGATCTAACCGTAGAGCCGCTAATTATCCCAGTCAAAGGAATGCGCAAGCGCGCGGCCTCGGTAGCAGACGATAGCTGGTGGCAGCATATACAGGTGCTTGCTCATAAAAATGGCAGTCTTACTTTTTCGCCGCTAACATCGCGAGCCGGGATGGATACCACTATTCTGGACACTCAGGCAGAGCTGATTGATACGCTGATCAAACAGTCCACCCACGATACCCGTTTTAACAGGCAATTTAGCCAAACGCTATTTAAGCTATTGATTCCTAATGGTCTTAAAGATCAGGTGATGAATGATAATGGCATAGTATTGCTGCTGAACAAACAGGCGGCTACCTACCCCTGGGAAATGCTGGTGCCTGGTGATGAACGTAAAAAGCGCAGAGCGCCTTTTGCAACCGAGATTGGCCTGATAAGAAAACTGCATACTGTAGTGGATAAAAGCAGACCTGCCGTTGTAAACCAGCAGGTGATGATCGTTGGCGATCCATGTTC
>JALVFC010000527.1 GCA_027030285.1 Thiotrichaceae bacterium
CTGCTCCCTGGTTTTGGGCAGGGAAGCGGAGTCATATCAGAATCATGCCGGGTGGAACAGATGAGCTGGCGTGAGTTGACGCTGATCCCAAGGGTAAAGATGGAGGTGAGCCCTCTCTCGAATTCCAACTGCATATTATTGTTTTATATGTATTTTTTGATTTATTAATAGCCACGATACCCCATAATGTACCCCAAGATATCAGTGTTGCCTGCGCCGAATGTATGAATCAGCACTGGACAACCAGCTTTCAAGCAAAGCTGCAACAGGCATATAGCGCTGTTTCCACGTCCTGTGCCATGCGTTAGACGTCACAGCCATACGACCGGCCTTTTCCTGTTCCTTTATCCGCCCTGGTAGGCCGTCCGGCCTCGCTGGCATCAGAAACTCATCTACGGCTATCTGTGCCAGAGTCTCAAAAATATGTGGTGATTGTTTACGCCAGCCGGCCGATGCCGCCATCTTTTGCACCTCAAGGGCCAACAATGTCACTAGGATACTTTTTGCGACGCTCAAGCCTCCCCATTTTGCTAAAGCAGCGTAAAACCACTTTTCCGGCATCCCTGAGCACAGCGCTGCCGCCTCACTGGAGTTTGCCAGGGCGTTTCGCGAGGTTGCACCACCCCTACAACCCACGTATCTACCCGTAACAGCACTTGTAGACAGGTTTGCCACTACTTTCCAAGGTGGAATCATGCTTTTTCCCTATATGACTGGCTGCCGCTTTCACGGGCCCACTTTGTTTTCCCTATGG
Source organism: Thiotrichaceae bacterium (assembly GCA_027030285.1). GTDB lineage: Bacteria > Pseudomonadota > Gammaproteobacteria > Thiotrichales > Thiotrichaceae > HyVt-477. The sequence goes on from JALVFC010000527.1 coordinate 755, forward strand.
TACAAGACATACCGGCAAAACAGTGCGGCCCCGCAGCTACTGGAGGGCTACCGTCCTAGCTTGGCTCTCCAGGGCTGATAGAGGTTAGCGAAAATTCCTTTTCTGCCAATTCTTTTGATTGTAAGAGATAGCGCTGAAATAAAAAATGCCTGCACACGTGCTATTTCTATGCAGAAAAGGAGCAACACGCTGCAGGCTGTCGGGGTTATTATGGACACTCGCCGACTTGTCCTACCGCCCCCGAAAGGGCGGTATTTCGCTGATTATTCGATCATGCAGGAATAATCCCTGTTACCTGGCAAAAACTTTCAGGATGCGCCAACGCCACATCAAAGCGCAAATGCGCCAGAAATCCGGTCTGCAGATTCTCCGCATACCTTTCCTTCAGCACCTCGATTCGCAGAGAACTCCTAACCCCAAGCATGAGCTGGGTGAAGTCCCCCACAATCATTCTGCTCGCATTTGAGGCTGCACCATGAGTTTCATCCGTCGGAACGCTGGTAGACATCATAAACGGCAATTCTTCTGCAACCTTGGGGATAATCAGTGGCTGCCCATCCGCTGCCTCCAGGCCCGCCAAAGTAAAATACTCTCTTGGGGCCATAATGGCCGCCGTGGGCATTTCAGCATTACTTTCAGCGGTCTTCTGCATCGCAGCAAGGATTTGAGCGTAACTGGTCAAAGCCGCACCATCCGTGCCCATATCAATTTCATGCACCCCTGTGGTGTTTGAAATGCCACGAGGCTCCGGCGCTGTACCAGTACCAAACAAAGCCACACGATCCACTTCAACAGCCAACGCGCCAGCCAGTGAAGCCATGAGGATTTCTTCTACATTAACACTATCCTCGATCAGCTCGCGGGAAGCCTTAACAAGCACCGCCAATGACCTGGCCTGGAACTGAACCTGTTCAAAGGTAGG
>JALVFC010000528.1 GCA_027030285.1 Thiotrichaceae bacterium
GCCACTCAGGTTGCCAAGCAAGCCTCCTGAGAGCTTGAAGCTGATAATGCTGCCGATAATAAAACCTAGAATGGCACCAAAAATACTGTGACCAAGAAGAAAGAAGCCAAGGACAGCGGTAACATATTTGATCAGATGCATGTGCGAAAGGTATTGCTAGTTGTGAAGTATGGGAATGGGGGCGATTTGGCGATTATCAAGATATGTAAAGTATTTGTTTGCATAATAGCATGAATAAGAGAATGCATAATCCCCATATCTCTATAGTTGTTGGGATATACTTGTTGCCATGAACTACTCAAAATTTGGTGAGAAATTCACCCGTCCCAATGCTATTACCCAGTTAATGGAAGATCTGGGTAAAGCAAATCAAGGCAAAAATCCTGATCTGGTTATGTTAGGTGGTGGAAATCCTGCGATTATCCCTCAGGCACAGGCGGTTTTTGTCAAAGAGCTGCAACAGATAGTTACAGGGGAGCAAACTGAGCAAATGCTGGGTTTGTATGATGGCCCACAGGGAAATGAGCAGTTTATAAAATCCCTGGTTCGTATGCTTAACGAGACATATGGTTGGTCATTAATCGCAGCCAATGTTGCACTAACCAACGGCAGTCAAAATAGTTTTTTTAGTCTGTTTAATCTGTTTGCGGGTGAAATGCCAGATGGCAGGGTGAAGAAAGTTTTATTTCCGCTGGTGCCAGAATATGTTGGCTATGCCGATCAGGGTTTGATCGACAATATGTTTATCTCGGTGAAACCAGAGATTCATATGCTGGAGCAGCAACAGTTCAAATACCAGATCGATTTTAATGCAGTTGCTTCCCTGTTGCAGAAAAGGAGTGAGGAGATTGGTGTGATTTGTCTGTCCAGACCAACTAACCCCACAGGGAATGTCGTTACCGATACTGAACTGGCACAGCTTGATAAGCTCGCTCAGCAATACCGGATCCCGCTGATTGTTGATAATGCCTACGGACATCCCTTTCCTGGTGTGATTTACACCGATGCGCAACTTACATGGAATGCGAATACAATCTTGTGTATGTCTATATCCAAACTGGGTTTGCCCGGTTTGCGCACTGGTATTGTCATTGCCAATGAGCAGACCATCCAGGCGATGAGTCGAATTGCAGGGATTATGACACTGGCACCGAATAGTGCTGGTGCGACCCTGCTAACCCGGTTGCTTGAGGAACAGAGAATATTGCCATTATGCGAACAGGTTATTAAACCTTACTACCAGGAAAAAGCCGCTATCGCGGTAAAACTGTTCAATGAAATCTTTGCCGGTCTGCCCGTGTATTTGCATAAACTGGAAGGGGCTTTCTTTATGTGGCTCTGGTTCAGGGATATGGGGGTTAGCAGTGATCAACTGTACGCGGATCTAAAAAAACAGGGTGTCTATGTGATACCCGGACATGATGCCTTTATGGGAGTGGACAGTCGGTGGGCGCATCAATATCAGTGTGTGCGTATTAATTATGCAAAAGAAGAAGCTGTCCTGCTGCGGGGGTTACAGGCCATCAAGGTGTACCTGGAATCTACTCCTTGAACCCCTTGATCCGCCTGTAGAGCCATAGTCTCTGTAAAACGGTTAATCAGGACGCATCCGCTTTTGTCAGGATGACGTCAAATTCATAAACGAGCAGGTCATCTTCCGGA
>JALVFC010000529.1 GCA_027030285.1 Thiotrichaceae bacterium
ATACAGACAGCCATTTTGAGGAGAAAGCAGCACATAAGCTGGTATACCAGTGTAACAAGGCTGACGAGGAGTATCTGGGTCATATTTTGTTTTCCTGTAGTGAAATGTTGCGCAAATATGGCGATGATATTGAGTTAGTTATCACCGCTTTGGGACCCGGTTTAAACCTGCTGGGGAAAAAACCAAAACGTCCCGTTTCAACTGAGCATCAACAAAAAGCGCAGTCACTGGCTGAATATGGTGTGCGCTTCCAGGCCTGTGGCAATACCATGAAAAGCTTCAAGTGGACTAAAAAGGATTTATTTGATTTTGCCGAGGTCGTGCCGATAGGTGTCGATGGCATTATGAAACTACAGGAAGAGGGCTTCTGCTATCTGAGCTGGTAAGCTTTTTGCAATATATTTTGCAAGGATACAAACGTTAGGACACAAACAATGAGCAATTTCATACTTTATTCCATCATTGGCTCAGTAGTACTAACCATTATCCTCAATCTGCTGCCACTACTCTTTCCCAATGCAGCAAGCAAGCTGCAAAAGAAGCTTGAGGAAAATGCCCGGCGTGCCATTGAGCAACACGAAGATGGCAGCCAGCCACGTGTAACGGTCTTTTTTCCCTGGAAAGCCATGTTGATTGGTTCCATTATTTTGACCATACTGGTCAATCTTATCGGCATGTTAGCACGATAGTTATCGAGTACCCGTGACCCAGGATGAAAAAGCTATTCTTTGCAATCTACCCGGACACAACCACCCGTAAGCAGCTTGTTGAACTGGCGATGCCTCTGGCAGTCAGCGGAAAAGCAACAACCCCGCAAAATATTCACCTCACACTTGCCTTTATTGGCATGGCTGATACGCGCTATCAAGAATGTCTGATCAACAAAGCCAGCAGGCTTTCTAGTTGCCCGCCCTTTACATTGACAATCGATCAGTTCGGATACTTCAGCAAAGCACATATCCTCTGGCTGGGCAGCCATCAGCCTGCAGAAGAATTACTAAAGCTGCAAAGTGACCTGGTATCCATTATTCAGCCTTGTGGTTTTACACCAGAACCGCGCCCTTTTGCACCTCACATCACCGTCGCCCGCAAGTTTCACGGACAGGTTTCCATGCAGCTTGAAAAGACTATTGAAATCAATATAGACAGCTTTAGTTTAATGGAGTCTGTCAGTGATCATTCAGGCGTGCATTATCTGGAGTTGCAGCGCTTCGGATTTACCATGCGCTGGAATTGCTGATTCACTCAGCTATTGCACAGTCGCTCATTATCTGAAAGGATACTGAGCAGTTATTTCAACCGGATGATCGCGTGTACGACTATATTGATACTCAGGAAAAACTGGAACAGTTTGTGGATACCATTAGCCACTACGACTGGATTGCTATTGATACCGAGTTTATTCGTGAGAAAACCTATTTTTCCCGTCTCTGTTTGCTACAAATCGCTACGACAGATCATCTGGCATGTATTGACCCTCTGGCTATAGAGGATATTTCTTCACTCAAGCGTATCCTGAACAACCCCGCAATTACCAAGGTACTACACGCTGCGCATCAGGATCAGGAGATTTTTTATCACCTGTTTGGCAAGGCTCCTGCACCGATTTTTGATACCCAGCCCGCAGCTTCGGTACTTGGTGTAGGCGACCAGATCGGTTATGCCCGGCTGATTGAGGAGTTTCTGGGCGTTTCACTTGCAAAAACACAATCACGCACTGACTGGAGTCGCCGCCCCCTGTCTGACAAGCAACTGGATTATGCCATTGATGATGTGCGCTATTTGCGTGAAGCCTACCCCCTGATCAGGCAAAAACTAGAACAACAGTCACGGCTGAACTGGCTAAGCAGCGATTTCGAACGCTATTCACAGGCAGAGACCTTTGAACCAAAGCCTGATGAAATGTGGAAGCGGGTAAAAGGACACCAGCGGCTGAACCCCTTACAGCTGACGATTGTGCAGGCTCTGGCTGCCTGGCGGGAGCGCCTGGCGATAAAGAAGAATCTGCCACGTCGCTGGCTGATTTCGGATGATTTAATTCTTGATATGGCACTGCAACAACCCGACAACGAGGATGAGCTAAAGCAGTTACGTACCATCAAACCAAAGCAGCACGCGCGTTATTTTAAGGACTGGCTGAAGTGCATTCATCAGGCACAGGCTCTTCCCGAGGAGCAACGCTTGCGCCTGCCCCGATTCACCAGACCCGATAGCAAACAGGCTTTGCTGATTGATTTGCTTATGCTGGCAATCCGTATGCAGGCCGAAGCTCATCAAATTTCTGCTTCATTGATAGCCAGTCGTAAAAAAATAGAAAAGCTGGTGCTCTCTGGGGAAACCCAGTTGCCGAATGACTGGCGTGGTGCGATGGTGAATCCACTCATTGCGGATATTCTGGCGGGTGACGCCTGTTTTTGTGTGACTGATGGCGCCAGAGTGGTCATCAGCCGGTAGTTTCAACTGCCCATCCCGTGTTATTATACCTGCCCCAAAGCGACTGAGAAGATGACAATGGTTACCGAACGCTCCGCCACGGTTGAACGTGACACGATGGAAACCCAGATACGTGTGCGCATTGACCTGGACGGCTCTGGCATTTCACGCTTTAAGATAGGCGTGCCTTTTCTGGAACATATGCTGGATCAGGTGGCGCGTCACGGCATGATTGATATTGATATTGATGCCACGGGTGATAATCATATTGATGATCATCACACCGTTGAGGATGTCGGTATCACGCTAGGCATGGCGTTTGCCAAAGCGATTGGTGACAAAAAGGGGCTAACCCGTTATGGACACGCTTACGTTCCCCTGGATGAGGCGCTGTCGCGGGTGGTTATTGATTTCTCTGGCAGACCCGGACTCTACAATCGGGTGGAATATCCACGCCATCATGTTGGTGATTTCGATACCGAGTTATTTCATGAATTTTTTCAAGGCTTTGTTAACCATGCACATGTTACCCTGCATATTGATTGTCTTGAAGGCAGAAATACACACCATATCGCCGAAACCGTATTCAAAGCCTTTGGACGTGCTTTGCGCATGGCGGTTTCCCTGGATGAGCGCATGCAGGATTTCATTCCTTCTACCAAAGGCTCCCTCTGAGTACGCACTATGTCATTGATTGCAATTATTGATTACGGCATGGGAAACCTGCGTTCGGTTTCTCAGGCACTACACCATGTTGCCCCTGATGCGACCATTGAAGTGACCTCTGACCGGCAGAGCATTCTAAACGCCGAGCGTGTGGTGTTTCCCGGTCAGGGTGCAGCACGTGACTGCATGCGCGCACTGCAACAGCATGAATTAATCGATGTGGTACTGGAGGCTGCCCGTAGCAAACCCTTTCTGGGGATTTGTATGGGCATGCAGGTACTTATGGAACACAGCGAGGAAAATGACGGGGTAGACTGCCTGGGGATATATGCGGGCGGTGTTCATCAGTTCGCCAATGTCATCCAGCAGAATGAAAATGCCACGCCTTCGACAGAGCGCCTGAAAATTCCACAGATGGGCTGGAACCAGATTGTGTACAAGACGGATCACCCGCTGTGGCAGGGTATTCCCTCCGGCTCACGCTTTTATTTTGTTCATAGCTATTATGTGCAACCCGATGATGACAGCCTGATCACGGGTGAGACTGAATATGGGATTGCCTACGCTTCGGCGATTGCCCGTGATAATGTGTTTGCAATTCAGGCTCATCCTGAGAAAAGTGCGGACGATGGACTGCAACTTTTGAAAAACTTTACCACCTGGAATGGAATGTTGTAATGCTTTTTATACCTGCAATTGATTTAAAAGACGGTAAATGTGTGCGCCTCAGGCAAGGTCGCATGGAAGAGACTACGGTATTTTCTGATAGCCCGGTCGATATGGCACAGCAATGGGTGGACGAGGGCGCGCGACGCTTGCATCTGGTGGATTTAAATGGCGCATTTGCCGGTGAACCCGTCAATGGTGCTGTGATTGAAGCGATTGCGGGCAAGTTTCCTGATATTCCGGTGCAAATTGGAGGTGGTATTCGGGAGATTGCCACCGTAGAAGCCTACCTTGATGCAGGTGTTGAATACTGCATTATCGGCACCAAAGCGGTTGAGGAACCTACCTTTATCACTGAGCTATGTAAACTGTTTCCTGAGCATATTATTGTCGGCATTGATGCCAAAGACGGCATGGTCGCCACAGAGGGTTGGGCTGAAGTATCCAGTGTCTCTGCGACTGATCTTGCCAAACAGTTTGAACAGCAGGGCGTGAGTGCGATTGTGTATACCGATATTGCCCGTGATGGCATGATGCAGGGTTTGAATCTGGATGCTACTGTAGAGCTTGCCGAGAACATTTCCATCCCGGTGATTGCCTCGGGCGGCATGACCAATATGCAGGATGTTGAGGCGGTGTGTGCCAAAGAGTCCAGCGGTATTATGGGAGCCATTCTGGGGCGTTCCATCTACGAAGGTACAATCGATCTGGCAACAGCCCAGCGCTATGCCGATAATCTGGGAGCAGCTTAGTTATGGCACTGGCAAAGCGCATTATTCCCTGCCTGGATGTGGATAACGGACGTGTCGTCAAGGGTGTTAATTTTGTCGATATTCGTGATGCTGGCGATCCGGTGGAAATTGCAGCTCGCTATAACCGCGAGGGCGCTGATGAGATTACCTTTCTAGACATTACGGCCAGTTCGGATAATCGTGAAACCATCTATCATGTGATTGAAGATGTCGCTTCGCAGGTATTTATCCCGTTAACCGTTGGTGGTGGTGTGCGCAAGGTTGAAGATGTGCGCAATATGCTAAATGCGGGTGCTGACAAGGTGGCGATTAATACTGCGGCAGTGTTTAATCCTGAGCTGGTCAAGGAAGCCAGCGAGTTTTTTGGCTCACAGTGTATTGTGGTCGCCATTGATGCAAAGCAAGTCAGTGCAGAGGGAGAGCCTTTAAAATGGAATATCTTTACGCACGGCGGTCGCAAGGATGCCGGTATAGATGCGGTGGAATGGGCGCAGAAAATGGCAGATTATGGCGCGGGTGAATTACTCGTCACCAGTATGGATCGTGATGGCACCAAAAGAGGTTTTAATTTGCCACTCACCAAAGCCATCACCGATGCGGTGAATATTCCGGTGATTGCCTCCGGTGGTGTGGGCAATTTACAGCATCTGGCAGATGGTGTGCTCAAGGGTGGTGCTGATGCTGTGCTGGCTGCCAGCATTTTTCACTTTGCTGAATATACCGTGGGTGAAGCAAAAGCCTATATGGCAGAACAAGGCATTGAGATGCGTATTTAAGCCCACATCCTCTGATCAGGCAGACCACTTATGAATAACGAAAACATCCTCTCGCTGGTAGCAGATGTGCTAGAGTCGCGCAAAGGTGCGGAACCAGACAGCTCTTATGTTGCCAAACTGTATGATAAGGGGCTTGATACTATCCTTAAGAAGATAGGCGAGGAAGCCACCGAGACAGTCATGGCAGCCAAAGATGGTGACAAGCAGCATATCATCTATGAAGTGGCTGATTTATGGTTTCATACGCTGGTTTTGCTGGCAGATCAGGAGTTGCACCCTGATGCAGTGCTCAGCGAGCTGGAACGCCGCTTTGGTACATCCGGTCTGGTTGAGAAAGCCAGCCGAAGTGGTAAATAAATATTTTGATTACAAAGGAGTTACATCATGGGATTTAGCGGAATAAGCCCCTGGTCACTATTATTAATACTGGTTATTGTACTGGTTATTTTTGGCACCAAACGACTACGCAATGCGGGTGGTGACTTGGGTAGCGCCATTAAAAACTTTAAAAAAGCCATGTCAGATGCTGGCAATGAAGCTGAAAACGAAGCCCCCAGGGTTTCCAGACAGGACAGCAATGTCATCGACAGCGAAGCAAAAAGCAAATCAGAAGATAAAGTTTAAGCTGAGCATCTGATTACTTCTGGTCTGTTAGTCTATGTTTGATTCCGGCTTTCTTGAAATGCTCATGGTCGCAGTGATTGCCTTGCTGGTAATCGGTCCCGAGCGCCTGCCTGCAGTTGCCCGCAAGGTTGGGAGGTTTGTCGGTAAAGCGCGCGCCTTCATCAACACCACCCGCTCGGATATCGAAAAAGAACTCCGCGCCGAAGAAATGAAAGCCATGCTCTCCCGTCAGGAGCAGGAAATCAGTGAACTACGGAATATGATGCAAGACGCTCAGCAAACCATTCACAAGGAAGTCCAGGAACTGGACGAGAACCTTGCTGAAAACACCCGATCACCAGCAGACCCCACCATTACTCATAACGATTCACCTACAGAAACTAATGACGAGCAAGAAAGAAAACCATAGTGATGATCACCTTGAATCCTCTGAAATGGGGTTTCTTGCTCATTTGATAGAGTTGCGCGACCGCCTGTTGCGCATGGTACTCGCTATAGGTGTTATCTTCGTCATTCTGTTTCCTTTTGCACAGGACCTGTATCAGTGGCTGGCTGCTCCGGTTATCGCACAGGGACAGGGGATGATTGCCACAGGCCCAATTGCGCCGGTATTTATTCCCTACAAAGTTGCCCTGCTGGCTGCTTTCCTGATTGCCCTGCCATATGTTTTCTACCAGCTCTGGGCTTTTGTTGCACCCGGCTTGTACAAGCATGAAAAACGCCTGATAGTTCCCCTGCTCACATCCAGTATTGCACTGTTTTATTTAGGCATCGCCTTTGCCTACTATTTGCTGCTCCCTATGGTCTTTAAAGTGGTACAGGCAATGACACCCGCAGGTGTGATGGCAGTGCCTGATATCAGCTCCTATCTGGATTTTGTGATGATGATTTTCATCGCCTTTGGGTTTGGCTTTGAGATGCCCATTGCAACCATTTTGCTGATCACAACTGGCATTACCACAGCGGAGAAGCTGGGACAGAAACGCCCCTATGTCGTGGTA
>JALVFC010000530.1 GCA_027030285.1 Thiotrichaceae bacterium
CGGTTTCCCCCGATGACCTAAAAGGCAGGGTCTGGGTGCTCAATGTGTGGGCTTCCTGGTGTATTTCCTGTCGCGCTGAGCATAAAGTAGTGACCGAGTTTATCAAGACGCATGATGTTGACGTGCTGGGCTTGAACTACAAGGATTATGGCACTGAAGAATATGGTGATGCTGCCAAAGGCTGGCTAACCAGATACGGCAACCCGTATAGCAAGATTGCGGTGGATGCTGATGGCAGAGTGGGCATAGACTGGGGGGTTTATGGTGTGCCGGAAAGTTTTGTGGTCGATAAAAAAGGTATTATTCGCTATAAGTTTACCGGACCATTAAAGAGTCAGGATATTGAAGAAATACTGCTTCCCCTGATTAAAAAATTACGTGCAGAAGGTTAATTCATCATGTTTTTAGTGTTTATTAAGCGCGCATGTCGTCCTTTATTTCTGCTATTCCCCGCTTTGTTGCTGAGTCTTTTGTTGCACAGTGCCTGGGCGGGTATAGAAGTTCGTGAGTTTTCAAATCCACAACAGGAAACGCTTTATAACAAACTGATGTATGAGTTACGTTGTCTGGTGTGTCAAAACGAAAATCTTGCTGCCTCTAATGCGGATCTTGCCAAGGACTTGCGTGATGAAGTGTATGAAATGATCACGCAGAAGAATATGGGTGAAATCGAGGTGAAAAAATATCTCGTGGCGAGGTATGGTGATTTTGTTTTATATAACCCTCCGGTCAAAAAAAGTACCTGGCTACTCTGGTTTGGTCCATTAGTGATGCTGCTTATCGGTATCCTTGCCTTGGTGTTGATCACTCGAAAAAAACGTTCAGCAACAGAAGAAAATCCCGCGCTGGACAAGGCAAAACGAGATGAAGTTCGCAGGTTGCTGGAAGCAGAAGATAAATAAGGAAAATAATGTATGGATCCACAAATCGTATTCTGGATATTCGCCCTGCTGTTGCTATTGGTTGCACTGGCTTTTATCTTGCCGCCGTTATTACGCAAACCGACAGACGTAGTTGATGACAGGCGTGATCAGAATATTCGTATCACCCGTGAGCAGTTAGCCGAACTGGAGGCTGAATATCAGCAAGGTGGTATGGATGAAGATAGCTACAAGGTTGCCAAAGAAGAGCTTGAAGATGCGTTATATAACGACCTTGAAGATGCCGAAGATACCAGTACAGATGCTGCTGCACAACGCTATTCAAAGCTTCCGGCTATCCTTGTTGCCCTGCTGATACCCGCTATCGCAGTTGGCTTGTATTTAAAATATGGTGAGCCGAGAGCCATTCCGGAAAGTTCTGTCATTGTTTCCCAGCAGGCATCTCATAATGGCAAGGGTAAATCAGGTAAATCCAATTTAAGCTTGCAGGAAATGCTCGGCAAACTGGAAAAGAAACTCAAGGATGATCCTGATAACTTTACTGGCTGGGTGATGCTGGGTCGTTCCTATATGGTGATGAATCGTCCCGATGATGCCGTCAAGGCGTACCAAAAGGCAGTGGCACTGAACGATAAGCAACCCGCCGTGCTGTTACAACTGGCAGATGCCTTGGGTACCAGTCAGAAGGGCAGTTTACTGGGCAAGCCGGATCAGCTTATTCAACAGGCATTGAAGCTGGAGCCTGATAACCTGATGGGTCTCTGGCTGGCAGGTATGACGGCAAGACAGCGTGGTGACAAGGCTGAAGCTATTGAATACTGGAAAAAGGTTTTGCCTAAATTAAAACCTGGTTCAGAGGAGCGCCAGGAAGTTGTGGGCTTGATTAAACAGGCTGGTGGCGATGTCACAGGTCTGGAAGCTGCGAAAGCACCAGCGACTTCACAACAGGGCAGTGCAACAGCAGCACAACCGATTGTTGTGACTATTGATTTGTCAGATGATTTAAAAGCGCGTAGCAAACCTGAGCAAACTGTCTTTATCTATGCCAAAGCACTTTCTGGTCCACCCATGCCGTTAGCTGCGGTACGTAAACAGGTTAAGGATCTTCCCCTGACAGTGACTCTGGATGACAGCCTGGCGATGATGCCACAGTTGAAATTATCGGGTTTTAAGGAAGTTAAAGTGGGTGCAAGAATCTCCTTAAGTGGTACGCCGACGAAAAGCAAAGGTGATTTATATACAGAGAAAAGCCCTGTCAAGCCTGGTGAAAAAATTCAATTGACGATTGATCAGGTGGTCGAGTAGGCGAGTTTGGCTATGGCTCTGAATAGAATGGCTATCAGGTTTACCGTTTTTCTGACAACTTTGCTGTTAATAGCAGGTTGTAGCCAGCTAACACTGCCGCCTTTGAATACGCCATTGACAGCCGATGATATTAACTCATCAAAAAATTCACCGCGCAAATATCACCGTATTAATGCGAAGCAAAACCGCTCGGATGAGCTGACCCTGATCCTCACTTTTTCAGGCGGAGGAACACGCGCTGCGGCGTTTTCTTATGGCGTTTTAAAAGCACTCAGGGATGCCAGGATTCCAGGTGCCAATAGAACACTACTGGATGAGGTAGACCTGATCTCATCAGTCTCTGGTGGTAGTTTCACATCTGCCTATTACGGTCTTTATGGCAAGCGCATTTTTAAGGATTACGAGCGGCGTTTCCTAAAAAGCCCGGTACAGAGCAATTTACTCAAATACCTGCTGCTATCGCCCTCTAACTGGATTCGCCTGGCTCCTGCCTTATACGAGCGTAGTGATCTGGTTGCCGATTATTATGAAAAGAACATTTTCGGCAAAAAGCGTTTTACTGATATGCGCCGTGATGGCCCTCGTATTGTGATCAATGCGACTGATATTGCAACAGGCTATGGCTTTGCCTTTACCAAGATTAACTTCCAGCGTTTATGCTCGAATATCAGTACCTATCCTGTTGGTCGTGCGGTCGTAGCTTCATCCGCGGTTCCTGTTGTCTTTTCACCTATCGTGATGAAAAACTATGCATCGGAATGCAAGGTCAGGCAAAGTATTCCCAGTCCTTTCAAGCCCTATTTGCACCTGGTTGACGGCGGTGTGGTTGATAACCTGGGTATTCGTTCCCTGCTCGGTCTGGTGGAAGAGAATCATAATAACTTTTGGGAGTTGATGAAGGCATACAAGATGGTCAATAACCGTAATATCGTGTTTATTGTCGTCAATGCCTCCGATGCTATCCCTGAGCAGATTGGGCAAACCCGCAGGTCACCGAGCACATCTGCTACCCTGGGTGCGGTGACGACTATTCAGAATCAACGCTACAATCAGGCAACCTTAAACCTTCTCAAAGAGCGTTTTGCTAGCTGGAAACGTCAGGTTATCAAAGGTCGCTGTGCGGCAACCAACAGATCAGATTGTGCTGACATTCATTTCCAGATGGCTGAATTAAACTTTAACCAGTTGCCAGCAAAGCTGGCCGAAGAATTGTCGCACTATGAGACATCGCTAGAGTTAACACCCCAACAGGTGGATCAGTTAATTCATGCCGGTGAACACTTGTTAAGGCAGTCTCCGGTTTACCGGAAGTTATTACACAGCCAATGAGCTTATTACGCTCAAGCGCAGCAATAAGCGCAATGACAATGATCTCGCGCGTGTTAGGGCTGGTGCGCGATATGGTGTTGTTTCACCTGTTTCCGGTGGGTGGTGCCACTGATGCCTTTTTTGCAGCCAACAAGATTCCCAACCTGTTACGCCGATTTGTCGCTGAAGGTGCTTTCTCACTTGCCTTTGTACCCGTACTGACCGAATACAAGGAAACCCGCAGCAAGGAAGCACTACACGATTTACTCGATCATGTCGCTACCACGCTGGCAATGATCCTGCTGGCTATCTCTATAGTCGGGGTGATTGCCGCACCTGTTGTGATGATGATTTTCGCACCGGGCTTTCACATGGAGGAGGGCGCACGTCCCGACCTGGCAGTCTCTTTATTGAGAATCACCTTTCCGTATATTTTCTTTATCTCGTTGTCCGCACTGGCAAGCGGTATTCTCAATACTTATGGACGCTTTGCCATACCAGCCTTTACGCCGGTACTGCTGAATGTGGTGATGATCATCAGCATCGTATTTTTTGCAGACTATTTTGCCGAGCCGATTACCGCTGCAGCCTGGGGCGTATTAATCGGTGGTGTCGCACAACTGGCTTTTCAGCTACCCGCACTGTACCGCATTGGCATGATCCCCAAACTGCGCTTTCGACGAGGGCATGAAGGTGTCAAAAAAGTATTAAGACTAATGACCCCCGCGCTGTTCGGTTCATCCGTCGCGCAAATCAACCTGTTGCTGAATACCATTATCGCCTCCCTGCTGGGTGAGGGCTTTATCTCCTGGCTGTACAGCTCTGACCGCTTTATTGAACTGCCACTGGCGCTGTTCGGCGTGGCACTGGGAGTGGTTATTCTCCCCAAGCTGTCAAAAGACTATGCAAATACCGATGCCGCCGCCTTCAGCCAGAAACTAAACTGGGCAATAAAACTGGCATTGCTGGTTGCGATTCCGGCAACAGCTGGTCTGATGTTGATGGCAAAACCCATACTCGGCACCGTCATCTACAGCGCCAATGCCTGGCATGATGTAGAAATGGCAAGCATGAGCCTGATAACCTACGCCTTCGGATTGCCAGCTTTTATTCTAGTCAAGGTGCTGGCACCCGGATTCTATTCACGGCAGGATACAAAAACTCCTGTAAAAATTGGCGTTTACTCTGTGTTTGTCAATATGATCCTCAGCGTAGTGATCGTTTACCCCTGGTACAAACTAGGCTATATCGGACCACACGCAGGGCTGGCACTAGCGGTAGCCCTGGCTGGTTATGTCAATGCCGGAACATTGTTCACCTCATTATTGAAACACAAGGTGCTCTTACTGGAGAAGGGCTGGCTACCCTATCTGCTAAAAATTGCATTAGCCGCCACCGTAATGCTGCTTGTCTTGCGCTACGTTACGCCCCCTGATGTCTGGTGGCAAACAGCAAGCATCTGGGGACGTATTGCTGCACTGTTTGCTCTGATAGCAGCGGCATGTGTCACGTATCTGGCAGTTGTTATGATATTGGGTGTGAATATAAGAAAGATGTTGCAGACATAAATGAATAACCACCACTGGTGCGATGGGTGGTCACATGTTCATTAAGCTGTTCTTCTGCCACTCAAGCACTTTTCCAGACTATCGCAATATTATTCACTTCGATATCGGTTTTCCTGAGTTTGATGGCGAATTCTTCGATGGTCAGATTCTCAACGTCATACTTGTCGGCAAGTTCATCAATTTTGTCTTCAAGTTCGTATTCCAGTTGTTCAATATCTTCCTTGATCTCATTGACTCTCTCCTGTGCTCTGCTGACATCCCCTTTTTCCTTGAAGATGCGCTGTCCTCTGCTGATAGCACGACCGACCTTGGCTGTTGAGGCGCGCCCAAATAATGCTCCTAACACTGCAACACCTGCATTAAATATAGAGCCCGTGGTGTCAGACTGTTCTTTTTCGAGGCGTTCCTCAGCGCGTGCCAACCTGGTTAATAGTGTTTTTTCTTTTTTTCCATAGCGTGTTTGCAGCTTTTCGATTTCCTGTTCTTTTTTATCATTTAGCAGGTCACTAAGGCGTACCTTAAAGTCAGCTAATGATTCGTAGGGGCGTGATTCAAGCTTGGGGCTTTTACAGCGAAACAGTTCCAGTTTGTGTTCATGATAGAGCCAGTTTTTCAGTTCTCTGGTTGCCGCTGAGAGTTTTTTGTCATTGCGAATAAAGTCAGGGCAGGGGGCATAACTGGCATTTGCAGGAGCTTGTGCCGGGAGCTGGCTAAAGCATTCATTGCCAGAAAAATTGTCGCTGGCATCGTGTGCCTGATCCCAGTCCAGTTGTGTGATATCGGCGGACAGGTCATGTGCCAGGCATAAGTCTTCCTCTTCATTGATACCACGAGACTGATTGAAGAAGTGTAGGGTAGTGTGCGCCATTAAAGAGGGGATGTATTTGTGTTGCCCATTTATGTCGGGCATGTAGTACTGAGGTGTGCTGTTATCCAGTCCGGAATAGCTTTCAAAGCCATCATTGTGTGACTGGCCTGTTTCCTCGTTTTCAGTACTGTTGTCCAGTTGAATTTTCTGCTCTGCCATCAGTTGGCTGATTTCATCACGCTTTAAAGGACCTTTTAAATAGCTGAGTACCCAGCGGGTTCCAAACAGGCGGATATCTTCAAGATGGGCGCTTTTCAGGAAAAAGGTGCGCTTTTTCAGGTTTGCCAGCAGGGTTTTGATTTCCTTTTTGTCGTAGTTTGAGTCAACCTTGCCGCCCAGACCATCAATAACACGTTCTATATCCTGTGTGGTTTGCAGGCGTCCAATAAACCAGGTGCCAATATTGGAGAGCCCTTTATAGTCCAGATCAACCGGGTTTTGTGTGCTAAGGATAACGCCTACGCCAAAAGCACGCGCCTGTTTTAGCATTAACATCATGGGTTCTTTGCTGGGTGGGTTTTTGGTGGGGGGGAAGAAGCCATAGATTTCATCCATGTACAGCACAGTTTTCAGGGCAGATGTACCACTTTGTCTGCGCATCCAGGCGATGTATTTGTTTAAGAGTAGTGTCACAAAGAACATGCGTTCTTCATCGTTAAGATGTGCAATTGAGAATATGGCGATCTTTGCTTTGCCATTTTCATCATAAAGCAGGTGCTGGATGTCCAGGTCATCACCTTCCAGCCAGGCTGAGAAAGTTGGCAAGGCGATAATGGCATTGAATTTGGTGGCAAACTTGAAACGCTCTGTCTGAGGGTAGAAAGCCTCTATAGGCAATACACCTATTTTTTTGAAACCAGGGCTAATGATACGACCTATCAGATCTTCAAGGCTGAGATCATCAGCAGCAAGCCAGGCGTTGGTGATGATCTGTGCCAGCAGAATATATTCCTTG
>JALVFC010000531.1 GCA_027030285.1 Thiotrichaceae bacterium
ATGAGACCAGGAGACTTTCTGTTATTTTACGCACTGTAATGGAGTCATCAACAACCATCACGACTTTCTTACTAGTAGTCTGCTCTCTGGCGACTTTCTTGCTGCTGATGCTTTTTCCGGTCATTCCCAGATTAATTAACTCATGCGCATTTAGTAACAGTACAATTTGCCCACCACCCAGAATAGATGCAGAAGAAAGCAATTGTGACTCTTCAAACAGAGCTCCTAATGGCTTGAGCATCACCTCTCTGTTACCGCGAATTTCATCAACCTGATAGGCTACCCGCTGATCATTTTCCTGTAATAAAATAACTGGCAGAGTTTGCTCCGACCCGGTATCCAGTGATTTACTGTCCAGCCCCAGTGTTTCGCCCAGATGGCGCAAAATATAAAATTTGCCAGCAATCTCCAGCATGGGATTTTTCCGCGCATAGGCTGCTTTCAGATCTTCAAAGGGGATGCGCTGCATGCCTTCCAGCTTAGCAACGGGAACAGCCAGAACTTCACCGGAAACACCAAGCAGCATGACCTGGTTAGTAGCCAGATTATAGGGAACACTCAACACAAAACGAGTAAATTTTCCGCGCTCTGAGTCAATGACAATATTCCCTCCAAGGGCATTTATCTCAGCATTAACTACATCCATCCCCACGCCACGTCCGGCAATCTGGTTCACTTTATCAGCCGTTGACACACCAGACATCAGGATAAGCTGGTAAATCTCCTTATTGGTCAATACCGCATCAGCAGCAATCAAGCCTTTCTTGACCGATAATGCGCGCAGTTTTTCCACATCAATACCCGCACCATCATCCTGAAGTGTAATCACAATCTCAGGACCATCTCTTTTAATATCCAGCGTAATCGTTCCCTGCGGAGGTTTCCCTACTTGCTGTCTTTGCGTAGGTTTCTCAATACCATGGGCAAGCGAGTTTCGGATAAGATGCTCTAAAGATGCAGTGATTCTTTCCAGAATGGTTCTATCCATCTCTGCATTTTCATCAGTAATTTCCAGCTTTACCTGTTTACCCAACTCTGCTGAAACCTGTCTGACAATACGCTTCAGGCGTGACAGCAAGCCATTGACCTTAGTCATTCGAGTGGTTATCAAGCCATCCTGCAACTGCTTGCAAATACGCTCCTGACTTTCACTGGTCAGTTCCATATTCTTTAAACCCGTTTCCAGTGAATCCGTCAAACTAATCAGGTCTTCCAGGCTTTCTGATAATGAACGGGATTGTTGTTGTAGCTCAGTATATTCATCCATTTCCAGTGGATCGAAGTTGCTGTTGAGCTTCGGCAATGAAGAGGCAGGACCTCCTGTATGAATACTGGAATCTGCTTCCAGTTCCAGGTTGCGTATCTGCTCTTTGAGCCGACTGCCCGTTCTTTTTAACTCATTGATGGTGGATTTATTTTCTTCATACTGTTCTACCAGACGAATATTCTGGTGTCCCCATTCATTAGTCGTTGTAATTAACTGGTTAATCAGATCTGTTGGCACACGTATTGAGGAGCTATGTTGCGTTTCTTCATTGCCCCCCATAAGCTCGGCTGGTGCTATTGCTGATAGCAGCTTTTTTGAATTCAGCTCAGATGCGTAGTCCTTCAAGACCTTTTCCAACTGACTTGCTGTTCCCGATAGCTTCCTGAAATCAGGTAGGTGATAGGCATCTTGTGCATCTCCCGGTATGCTATCTCTGGAAACAGAGCCGACAGGCGGTGCAGATTTTGTAGCCGGTTTCTGTTTATTGCTCACTGGCTCAACAGATTCCGCTAACTTATTCGTATCAAGCTTTGTATCAGCGGGTGATGTGTTTTCAGCTGCTTCTGCAACCTTATCTACAACCGGCTGCGGATCAACTACTGCTGACTCTGCGGGCTTTTGACCTGAAAGTACATGCAGCTCATTTATCAATGCATCTACTGGCTGTACAGTTTGCCCGGCAGCAGCGGCCTCATACATTTTGTACAAGGTATCACTTACCTGCTGTAACTTTTCCAGCAAGTACGCATCAGCTGATACCTTATTGTTAGCCACCAGATTTAGTAATGATTCACCTGCATGACTTAAATCGCCAATGGTTAGCAAGCCCGTCATGCGTGCGCCACCTTTAATAGTGTGCAACTGACGTTCAGCGTCACTTATGGCTTCCGTATCCTCTGGGTTTTCAAGCAGTTTTTGAGTAGTGTTATCAAAGGCTTCAACCAGTTCAGACAATTCCTCAAGATAAATAGCCACCATCGGGTCAATCGCCTGCGACTCTTCAAGAGTCTCTACTGATTCAGCTGGCTCATTATCAACCTCAGCCGTCTCAGAGGGTTCTGCCGATAGCTCACTCACCTGTGCTGCCTTATTTTTCTCTTGAGTGGCTTGTGCCTCTTGCACAGTAGCCATGTCGCCCGAAGACAGTTTTTGTAAAGCCTCCACTAAATCACTAGCTGGCGGGATTTCAACCCCGGCTGCTGCCTGTTCGTACATACGAAACAGTTCATCACTAACCGTTTGCAGCTGTGTCAGTAACACCTCATCAATCGCCACTTTGTTGTTAGCTACCAGATTGAGTAATGACTCACCCGCATGACTCAAATCACCGATTACTGCTAATCCTGTCATGCGTGCACCACCTTTAATGGTATGCAGCTGACGTTCAGCTGTGGTGATTACTTCAGTATTTTGTGGGTCTTCCAGTAGTTGCTGTGTGGTCTCTTCAAAAGCTTCGACCAGCTCTGCCAGCTCTTCCAGATAAATCGCCACCATAGGATCCAGCTCAACTGGCACGACTTCCGGGCTTGCATCATCATCCTCAGGAACTGATGGTGAAATGGCTGTTACATTTTCGACATCCTGACCATCTTCACTAGCTGTTACTTTTTTTCCTTTTGCTGTTAGCTCCTTTTCCTTCGATTTATGCTCACTTTCCGTACCTTGCTGCGATGTTATACCGCCAGAATCAATTCCATTTTCTTCTGGCGGTTGTGCTTTTTTAATGTCTGGTTCTCCTCTAGCTGGGCAGCAATTTTCTCCTCTAAATTCTCATGTAAACCATAGAGTTCATGCAACTCACGCAGGCTTTGATAACCACCTTCAAGCCCTGTCAGATGTTCTGCATTATTGCGCAAGGCAATCACCGCATCTTCGAGGGCTGCCAGTGCTTCTGCCAGTTTGCGCAACGACTCTGCGGTAGGTGCCTCAGCATCTTCCTGGCTATGGGCTTGCAAATAGCTAAGAGCCCCTTCAGTAATCGGGTAGGTTTCTCTGTATCTGAGAAATTTCAGCGTATGGTCGACCGTACACATGGCATCACATGCATCTTCAAGGTGGGAGCGATCATTATCTTCCTCATAGCTATTTAAGCTATTCACAACGGCTGTCAGTTTTGACTCAACAATCTGCAATACCTGTTTTCTGGCACTGTAATCCGATACCTGATACTGCCCATCATCAGTGAACAGTTTTAAGGTAACATCCTCACCTGTTTCCGCATACTCCTTGAGAATATCTTTCACACGCAGCCATTCGGTGGCAATCTCCAGTCGCCGTTCTTCCTTGAAATTCCGTGGGTTCTTTTTGAAAAGTTTAAATTCATCCACCTGCTCATCAATAATTTTTGCCAGCCTGCCCAGACCCAGCATACCCAGAGTAGTTGCTGTCTTTCGGCTTTTATCAATAATCAACTGGATAATACCCTGGTCAGGATTGAGCTCCATGGACTGGAAACCTTCCATGATACTTTCAATATCTTCATTGACACCATCAGATACAGTGCGCCACAGTTGTTGTCCGGGCGAAGCATAATGTTTTCTGAGCTTTTGCAGTGTCTCGCCCTGTGGCAAATAAATATCCAGCAAGAAGGTCTCTTTAACCGCATCAACCAGTGGTGAGCCCTTTTTTGCCATTCCGAGGTAGTAAAGCAGATTTTTCTTGAGGTCATCAATACCTGCGATTTCACTTAGCTCATCCTGGTCTGTGAGTGAAAAGGTGTGGATCAGACGCTCCATATTTCCCATCACCAGCTTGACGGCAACGCCATGCTCCAGTTTGTTTTCACGCAACCCCTGAGCCAACGCCTGAGATAGCCACCACAGCACACGGATTGACATATTTTCATGGATACGAATTAAATCATGGCTCAACGCCTGGATTTTAAATAACGCACGTGGTGTATTTTTCTCCTGATACCACTCCAGCAAAGCACGCTGAAAATGCATACGCAAATGACGGTAAGTCACCAGTCTTTTTTCAGCAGACAAAGCGATGTACTCATCGGTACCAATCTGGGCATTCCCAATAGCGCCTTCTTCAGGCAAAAAGACTAATAATTCAGATAGCAGATCGGCACCACGTGCTGCCCGTAATTCATTTAACAAGGGCAGTATTACAATAGGCAAATCTGCATAACCATCCTGTAAATGTTGCAAATATTCAATAATCTGCACAATGCCTTTCTGTAGTATCCGGACACTGCTGGCAACATCAGTCACTTTTTTGGCAAGTAAGTCTGCCACCAGCTCATACATTTCCAGGGCAAGTCGTTCTCCACCTTGCACTCCCGTCATTTTCATCGTCATCATGACTTCTGAAAGCTTGCCCTGACTATTTTCCAACAATGCCTTGCAACGCTGCTCTACATCCTCATCAGAAGCCTGATTAAGTTGTAAACACTGTTCGGCAAAACTCTCCAGATTATTTTCAATCTGTTTTAGTTGTTGTTCTACTTCTTGTTTAATCCACCCTACACGGGCATCTAAACTTGCTTTATCAGAAAGCATATGTCACACCTGTTATAATTATTATTAATCTTTTAGGAACCTGGGATAACGACTCAGGCATCAACCAGTTCCTTACTGTCTTCCTCTTCCTCTGCTTCTGTTCCAGTATCGTCCGCAACTATTTCTGTTTTATTGCCAACTACAGGTATCATATCCTTGTCTTCTGGCTGCTGGCTTAATTGCTCATTTTGCATCGCCTGTCGAGGCAGTTTAAAGCGATAAACAGAAACCTGTAATTCATTTGCGGTACTGGTAAGACTGTTAATCAATTCGGTAGTCTCATTGACGCGCTCAAAGGCTTGCAATGTAATATCCTGAATTGAAACCATCTTTTCCTGTGTCCGTTTTGATAACTGCTCCTGTTCCTTGGTTACTTTGGCAATCGCCATCATCAATTTGGCAATACGGGCAGATTCATTTTCAACCAGACTTAGCGCATGTCCCGCTTTTTCAGCCGAACCTGTACCCTGTACGACATGAGCAATCGTCTCTTCCATGGCAGCGACTGTTTTCTGCGTATCCGTTTGCATGGTACGAACCAGCACTTCCGCTTTCTTTGAGGTTGCCACTGCCTTTTTTGCCAATAACTGAACATCTTCAGCAACTCCGCCAAAACCTTTCCCTGCATCACCTGCACTGCTCATTTGAATGGATGCATTCAGTGCCAGCACCTGTGTCTGTTCTGCAATATCATTCATTAACTGAGAAATATGACTGACTTCTTGCGAACTTTCACTCATACGTTTAATGCGCTTTGCGGTAATCTGTACCTGCTCACGAATAGCATGCATTCCAGATAAGGTTTCGCGTACCGTATCGGCACCTTCACGAGAAACAGCAAATGATTTTTTGGCTACTTCTGCAGAGTTAATGGTGAAAATGGCTATCCGGGTTACATTTTCTGCAATCTGGTTAATTGCAGAAGAGGCGGATAATACCTCATTGCTTTGATCTTTGCTGGCACGCGACAGGTCTTCTGCCGTTTTATCTGCCTGGCTAGCATAATTATTCAGTCGCACAGAGGTTACATTTATCTTCGTCACCAAATCCCGCAAGGCTTCTACTGTGTGGTTAAAAGCACCCGCGATAGAGCCTGTAATATCCGTGGAAATACGCGCAGATGTGGTTAAGTCACCCTGTGACAAGGCTGTCATGCGGTTGGTCAAATGCATGATACCTTCCTGATTACGCTCATTCTCTTCTTCAGTGAGGCGCAGACGCTCACGATGATCATGGAACAATGCGTAGGCAAGTGCGATAAGGCTAAACAGAGACAGAGCGGCTAACAGGTAACCCAGCAGGCTGATCTGTCTCAGCAATGCCTCTCTGCGGGTAATGGTGTGCTTGAGCTGTGAGGTTGCAGCAAACAGCTCTTTTCCCACGACTTCACTTCTATTTACCAAGGTATAGATTTGTTGCAGCATGGTCGCATTATCCAGTAGTGCACTGATCTTTTCGCTTAGGCTACCAAACTGCTTTTCTATTTCTTCAAGATAGAAGCGGGCTCCCAGGTTACTCACGGCCTTTAATTTTATTTTTTTGTCTCCTCTCAACAATTTATCCAACTGGTTATCCAGTTTGACTGTATGTTGAGTAAATTGCTGAATAACTGCCTGCACATCATTGCGCCCTTCCAGCATCAGTAACAGACTGTTTTGTAATTTTTGTAGCAAAATTAACTGACTAATCGCAATATTCAATTGCTCTACGCTATCATGATCCTGCTCCAGCCTGAGTACCACCTGCTCTGCAGCAACTTGTAACCCGGGCAGGGTGTCATACACGGTTTCAGCATAGACATGCGTTTTATTGACTGCCTCACGATGCTTTAAAATACCATCCAGCAAGTCGGAATAAGACTTCCAGGTGACTCTTATCTCATCCAGACTGTCCGTATTAATACCAAAACTATAACGCTCCTCGGCAATTTCCAGGGCTTTGAATTTTTTTTCAAAGTCTTTTTTATGCGTGTCTATTTGCTGGAATGATCCCGTATTACTCTTGACTGTACTTATCGTTGAGGTCATAAGCTGCTGAGAGAGCAAGGTTAAATCTGCTGCCAATGTGACACGGTTTTTATCGGCGGACGACTGACGATAGGAATA
>JALVFC010000532.1 GCA_027030285.1 Thiotrichaceae bacterium
GCCAGGATGTGATTAAAACTGTTGTCATCAGATATCCTACTGGTACGATACAAAATTAGCCAATTAATTTTTTTACTGGTGCAAAACTACGCCTGTGGACTGCTAAAGCTCCATGCTGGAGAAGCGCTTCTCGATGTTGTCTGGTGGGATAGCCTTTGTGTGAGGCAAAGCCATAATCTGGATAAAGCTTGTCTAGCTCAATCATTTCCCTGTCTCGTGCAACTTTAGCGATAATCGAGGCAGCACTAATCTCTGCTTCTGTCAGATCGCCTTTAATAATTGCCTCTATAGTACAATGTGAATGTGCCACCTGTGGACAGTGTTTACCATCAACTTTAATATGATCAGGAGTTTGTGAAAGACCCTCAATGGCACGCTGCATGGCAAGCAGGCTGGCATGAAAAATATTCAGCTGGTCAATTTCCTCAACTTCTGCGCGTCCCAATGCCCAGTCCAGCGCACAGCAACGGATTTCTTCCGCCAGTGAATCCCGTTTTTTTGCCGAGATGAGTTTGGAATCGGTTAAGCCAGAAATTGGCTTTTGTGGATCCAGAATAACGGCTGCGGCTATTACGGGTCCAGCGAGTGGACCTCTGCCAACTTCATCGACTCCGGCAATCACACAGGTTTTATTCGTCATTTTCATAAAATTCATTATTTTCGCTGGTTGGGCTGATGAGGCAAGCCCGATAACCAACTTGCTGGATGAAATCCTGCCATAGAAACTCTCGCAAAGAAAGCCATGCAATGGCTTTAGCTCTTATCAGGGCGGGCTCAGCTTCTGTCGATACACAGATGACGTCGTCATCTATGTCGGCAGTCAGCGAAGTGCAGAACGTGTCTGGATGCAATTCCATTATCTCGACCATGTGCCGTGGTAAAGATGGATTGCGGCTTACGCAGCGATGACGGAGGGTGTTTAGTGGCACATGTTTCAAATCAGATCCATCATACCAGCGTATGCAATGAAAACTGTGTCAATAGTCGGTTAATGATGACCTGAGTGCAAAATGTCTATATGATAAAGAAAGATTGATCAAACATTAATCAATTTCTTTCGTCTAATACTAATAATAAGAAACATGAGGCTGGCAATCACAAAACTAAGGAATTTTCTACGTAACAGGAATGATACTGAGCATGAGCAAGCAATCCTGAGATTGTTATTTTGTGCAGGTTTGGCATTGTATTTTCTTTTCTGGCCACAGGCTGATGCGCAGGAAAATGCACACAAAATACTACTTATTGTGGTCGTAGAAAGTGTTTTGGGAGCCGTCATTCTTGCCTCAATTTTTCTTAACCCCGCACAGTCTGTTGTCAGGCGTGTTTTTGGTGCAGTGCTTGATATCTCGGCCTTGTCATTCGGTTTGTCCATTGGTGGAGAGTGGGCTGAAAACCTGCTTTGGATTTATCTGTTTCTTATTATCGGGAATGGTTTTCGCTATGGCGTCAACTATATGTATTTTTGTTCTACCTTGAGTATTATCGGTATTGCAGCATCGCGTTATTTCAACCCTGATAATGCCTTGAGTGCAGAAACTAGTGTAGGTCACATACTGGGTATTACCATGATCAGCTTTTATCTTGCCTCCTTGCTGAATCGGCTTAATCATGCGCTGGATGCAGCTAATGCAGCGAGTG
>JALVFC010000533.1 GCA_027030285.1 Thiotrichaceae bacterium
GCGTGTTTGATGCTATCTGTGCGACCAGAGTTTGCAGCAGAAGTAACGATGAACTCAATCACATAGTCTTTATCACCGTCAGTTCCTGTCAGTGTGGAAGCACCATCATCAATGGCATCATAACCATCTACGTCTGTAGCCCGTGATGAGTTAGCTTCAGCTTGCGCAGGATCACTGGACACGGTGACATATGCGGTATAATCGAACGTGCCGCCCGCTGGCAAGAAAGGTGTAGAGGTGATGGTATTACCGCTGCTATCTTTGAACACAACAGACCATCCAGCAGGAAGATCCTGGTAACTCAACAGGAAGGAGTCACCACTGCCAGATTCATTGGCGACGGTCATTGGGAAGCTGACTGTGCTACCAATCAATGCATCATTGGCAAACAGAACTGGAGCTTCATCGTGAGCATTAACTGCACCACCATCGTTAAAGCCAGTATTCGCCTGTGTCGCACCGATAGCCGCCAGGTCAACAGATGGAGGTGTAATCTCAGCCAACTTCAGATTTGCTGTATCTGATTTACTGCTATCACCAGATGAAGTAGCCGTGAGTACTGCATTGTATCCACCTGCGGGAGCCCCGGAAGCACTTGCTGGCAATGTTGCCTTGACAACGACAGAAGTAGACTGATTTTGCCCCAGAACACCTGTATCTGGAATTCCATCGCTATCACTATCAGTCAGCTGTACAGTGCCATCAGCATTCCAGAGTGTAAATACAGTTCCAGCTGGAAAATCTGTATTAGTCACATCCAGATTCAGAATATCATCACCATTACCAGTATTGGTTACCAAATGTGTAAAGATGACAGTTTCACCTGCAGCAACTTTATCAACAAGCTGGGTATCGTTGGCAGGTAGACCATCATCGTCTTTACCATCATTCACACCCAGGCTAGGTGCTGCGGGATTTACGCTATCATCATTTGCCAATACCGAGTAATTCTGTGGAACAGTATTATGAGTAGTATTTGAAGTGGTTGTTTTCTTAGGAGTATTTGGATCGTTATCATCATCATACTGTGTGATAAACGTATTATCTACATTGGACCCAGCTCTCCAGCTTGCATCATAGTTCGCACTATAGACTACAGAAACAGTTGTATTAGGAGGTAAAACAGCATCAGTTGCCTTAATCACATTAACTGCTGTATTTGTGGCGGCTCCATCACCATCGAGGTCCTCACCAACCACTGTTTCATCTACCTGAACCAATGCAGTAGGTACGACGTCTCCGGTATCCAGCAAGCCATTCACTGATTCAATAACAACATTACTCAGAGCTACTTTAGGTGTAGATGAATCATTATCATGGTCAACAGTTGGAACCGCATCAATAATATCAACCAGTTTTGCATCACTTCCGCCTGTATTCTTGACCAATAAGGTATAGGTTACCTTGTTGTTGGCAGTATCAAATACAGCCTGCTTGTTCAGAACCAGAACGGGACCTGTTGTAATATTTACAACATCATTATTTGTCGCGGATGCATCATCAGAATCCGTATCACTATTGGATCCAATATCCTTTACAACAGCACCTGAGCTAGCCGATGCAACTGTTAATTCCACTGATTCTGTAGAACCATTGGCAGCAGAACTGGCTACCGGATGGGCAACAACAAGACTGACTGTTTCACCAGGCTGCAGAGTTACTGTTGTCACAGCATTTTCGCCCGCATCAGGTTGACCATTACCACTGGTATCCAGGTAAACCAGGTCACCAGTATCTGTAGAAACAGTAAATGTGTCTGGTGTATTACCAGTATTAGTCAATGTATGAGGGAAATAAGCTGTCTGTCCGGGTGCTATTGATTGTGTACGGTCGTTTTCCAGTGTTGCTCTATATTGTGGTGCAACCGTAATAACAGCTTCATTTGATTGTGCTGTATAAGTATTACCGTTTTCATCTTCATAGCTCACTGTTGCCAGGTTTTTGATTTCTGTACCTGCAAGTGGAGCAGCCGCCATAGCAGTTCCCCCAATAACAGATGCTGAGACCATTGAGATAGCTATCCAGCGAGCCAGAGGCTTACGCTTAAACTGTTTTATTGTTTTCATTATTATGATTCTCTTGTTTTTATTATTTTTATATCCGAATAGAGTTTGCAGAATTCAGGACATTACACTCTTACCAGATTCATATACTCTATCTGGTGTAAATATGCTCTAAGGCAGCATTAACCAACTAAACTAGTTAACCTTAACACGATAACTAAATACCTGTTTGCCCCCTGATTTCAGAGCACTTTTTGTCTTCCAACGTATATGGGTGTATTTATCTGCAGGGATAATAATCATTTTTTTGCTGCCATCAGGCATCACTTTCATACGCTTAACAGGTTGTTTTTCAAATGTCTTACCCCCATCAATACTGACTAGTAGATCGGATTTAACCCTGGTATTAGCAGATTTCTCAACGAAGTGCGTGTTTGCAGGAACAGGCCCTGTCACAGTTAAACCCTTGAGTGTCCCCTTGCCTTTGTTTTTGTATATCAGTTGATATTGAATGGTTTGACCTGGTTCAGCCGACTTCACAGAGGTTAGTTTCTCTTTACCGGAAGTGGTTTTTTGTACGACAAAGGCTTTCATTTCACTGCTAAGTGGTGACTGGACTTTATTTGCCGCGATTGATGCAACAGACCCCAGTGCCCCCATAAATGCCAGCGTATATGCAAGTTTTTTGATCATAATTAACCCCAAATTATTATTATTTAATTATCAATGAAACGTGGGGTAATCTGTTTTTAACGTAGCCCCAACTACTGCATTCTTACATGCGAAAGTACTCAATTCCAGTCTTGCGGATGAGTGGCTGATTATTAATCAACCTATCGCAAAATTATTATCTTTCAGATAGTTGATTTTTCTTGTTTTGACCATTGAGAAAAAGGGTAATAACTTAACCGCATATTATAATAACGCTCGATTGTAGAAACTTCCTGACCAACCCATGATGGCAGATCAATATGTTCATCAACATCTTCAAGCTCAACTTCAGCCACAACCAGACCTTTATTTTCACCAAGGAAAACATCGACTTCCCACAACTTTTCAGCATGCTTGACCAGATAGCGCTCTTTATGAACCTGGGTAGCTGTACCACATAGTGTGTCAAGCATCCGCGTGGCTTCTTCTACCGGGATAGAGTACTCATACTCAGCACGGGAGATACCAATCGTCATACTTTTGATATTGATATTTGCAGACTGGTCTTCGATTCGAATTCGTACTGAAGCATGTTTATTATTACAGAGATATCCCTGGCGCATCGTAATCTTCTTATGCGACATTGCGCGCCAGTCGTCAGAAACAACGAGAAATTTACGTTCAATTTCTTGTGCCATAAGAGGATATCAGGAGGGTATGGTATTAGAACTGTGTACTAAAACTTAAGCAAGACGGAACCCCAGGTAAAGCCACCACCAAATGCTTCCAGCAGCAATGTTTCACCCCGCTTGATACGTCCGTCACGAACAGCCTTGTCCAATGCCAGGGGAATAGATGCACCGGAGGTGTTGCCATGCTCATCAACGGTGATAACCACATGATCTGTACCAAGTTTCAGTTTTTTAGCTGTTGCATTAATAATACGCACATTTGCCTGATGCGGAACTAACCAGTCAATATCAGATTTTTGCATATTGCTGGCTTCCAGGGTTTCATCCACGATGCGTCCCAAGGTTTTTACTGCTACACGAAACACATCGTTACCTTTCATAATAATATGTGCCTCATCCTGCATACTGCTATAACCTTTAGAAATTCCCGCATCAACCTTTAACAAATCTTCATAGGCGCCATCAGCATGCAGATGTGTAGAGATAATGCCTGGCTCTTCACTGGCTTCCAGTACCACAGCACCCGCACCATCGGCAAACAGTACACAGGTGGCACGATCCGTCCAGTCAACAATTCTGGAAAGTGTTTCAGCACCGACTACCAACGCACATTTGTGTGTACCACTTTTAATAAACTTATCCGCAGTAGCCAGCGCATAGACAAAGCCAGTACAAACAGCCTGTACGTCAAAGGCAGCACAGCCATGTATATCCAGGCGCTTTTGTAACAAACAGGCTGTGCTGGGAAAAATCAGGTCAGGTGTGGTGGTGGCGACAATAATCAGGTCAATATCCTGAGCTGCCTTGCCCGCCATTTCCATGGCATTTCGGGCAGCAGCTTCAGCCAGGTCGCAAGTGGTTTCATCCGTTACAATGTGGCGTTTTTTTATACCTGTGCGTTCAACAATCCACTCATCGGAAGTATCAACCATCCTCTCAAGATCATGATTTGTTAAGACTTTTTCTGGTAAATAGCCACCTGTTCCAGTGATGGTTGAGTACATAGTGTTATCCTGTTATTTATCTGCTATTTGTCTGCATTAACGAGCATTTTTTCCAGCTCTTGTTTGATAGTTTGCGGGACATTGGATAGCGCCTCAGACCTGGCAATACTAATAGCATTGGCATAACCAAAACAATCCATGCCACCATGGCTTTTGATGACCGTACCCTGCAATCCTAAAAAACTGGCACCATTATAAAGCCTGGGATCAAAACGGTTAGCAAAAGATTTAAGCACAGGCATGGAGACCAGGGCTGCTATCTTGCTGAACAGACCTTTTTTATATTCGGCTTTCAGTTCCTGAGTGAGCATTTTTGCTAGCCCCTCAACAGTTTTAAGTGTCACATTGCCAACAAATCCATCGCATACCACAACATCCACATCGCCATGAAAAATATCATCACCTTCAACATAACCAATGTAATTAAGGTGACTGTCTTTTAATAGCACATCGGTCTGTTTAACCTGTTCATTTCCCTTGATTGCTTCTTGCCCTACGTTTAATAAACCAACCTTGGACGCGCCATTGTTATCAATGGACTCAGCGAGAATAGCGCCCATCACCGCGAACTGATACAGATGTTCAGCCTTGCAATCGACATTAGCCCCCAGATCAAGGATATGCGTATGTCCATTTGAGGTTGGCATAAAGGTACAAATAGCAGGACGATCCACACCCGGCAACATTTTCAGGACGAAACGCGCCGTTGCCATCAAGGCACCCGTATTACCAGCACTGACCATGGCATCAACTTTTTTCTCCTTGACAAGATTGATGGCCACACGCATGGAAGAATCTTTTTTATTTCTCAATGCCTGCGCAGGTGGTTCGCCCATTTCAACTATCTGCGAAGCATGATGCACCAATAAACGCTCATGGGGTTGTGCCTTGTGTTCTGCAAGTTTTGCCAGCACCTGTGACTCATCACCAACCAGCGTAAGGATAATATCGTCATGCTTTTTTAGTGCTTCCAGCGCAGCAGGCACCACTACTGATAATCCGTGGTCGCCTCCCATGGCATCAAGGCTAATACGAATAGGTGAGTTCATTCAGGCTCCTAAGGGAGACTCTGATCAAGCCCCCTGAATCAAAAATCGCGGGACAGTGCCCGCGATTGTTAGATAAAACTAGAAGGTAAGCTATTATACCCGCTTATTCATAATCTATATCATCGTCTTCTTCAACTGCAGAAGTGATAACCTGACGGCCACGATAAAAACCGTCCGCTGTCATGTGATGACGCAGGTGGGTTTCACCAGATACAGGGTCTACAGACAGGGTAGGTCCTTTCAGGCTATCGTGTGAACGTCTCATACCACGTCTTGAACGGGATTTTTTACTCTTTTGTACAGCCACTGTTATTTCTCCAATAATTACTGCATGTTTACTGCAAATCTTTTTTCAGGTCTTTGAGCGAGGCAAACGGGTTATCCCTTGCTTCCTCAACATCCGGATTCATTGCATCACTGTTTTCATCTTCCGGTAATGCCTCGATATATGGGCGATATGGCTCACATTGATCATGCATTATCGAGAAGGGTAGTCTCAACAGAATTTCATCTTCAACAAAATCCTGCAGAAACAGGCGATCATTTTCAATCAGGTAGACTTCATGGTCTTCCTGCAAGCGTTGAGCATGAGCATCAGTAGTTACCAGTACCACATTAATGGGTGCAACCAGAGGATGTATCAAGTTCTCAAGACAGCGCTGGCAACATAGATTCAACTGTGTTTCTATCGTACCAGTGATAACAGCCAAACCTGTTTCTGTTCTGTCAAAATCCAGTGTTACCCGGGCAAACTGTGCAGTTTTATCAGCCGTGTTATTATCAGCATCGACATCCGTAACAAGAAGCTCCTGCAATCGCTGCATGGCTGCCAATGGCATATCACCATTTAGCCCCGCACTCTGTTCAACCAGCCGAAACGGGTTCACCTCTACCGGTAATCTACTAGACATAGGCGGCGCATTATAGAGGCTTATTGGTGCTGATGTAAAGCGATTATCGAGGTGATTCAGGAGCCTTTCAACGATAGTTATTTCAGTGAGATTTTAGTCTCGTCAGGAACACTTTTTTTCAGTTTGACGGCGCGACAGCAGCCCGTTAACTCTTCACCATTAAACTCGGTTGTCACCTTGTAGGGAACACGCAGACCACTCAGGGTATCGTAGCAGCGTCTGGAATAGGCATATTTGATAGTCATTTTCAGGTTGTTTCTGCCATTTCTACCTTTGACAACAGTTTTCAAAGCGGTGTTCCAGCGGTTTTTATCCTGCTTTTTGGCGACTATTGGTAAATCAGCCTCGTAATCACCTTTTAATACATTCATCCATTTAGGGTGAACCTGTACCTGCCAGAAAGGAGACTTATTGCCACATTGTAAAACCCACTCTTCTTCTATTGTTGAAGACGTGTTCGCTGTTTCTTCCGTGGAAGCCGCAGTGGCACTGCCTGATTCGTGCAGACTAACAGGTTTCTCACTGGATGTGCTACCCCCTGCTTTGGCAACGCTTTTAGTTTTTTC
>JALVFC010000534.1 GCA_027030285.1 Thiotrichaceae bacterium
ACGATACAGCGCACTGCCGTCAATATTCAGCTTGGCATCCAGTGCCAACAGGTCACCATTACCATCCACCACCAGCGGGTTGATTTCCAGCAAGGAGGCATCCTGTTCCATAAACAGCTTGATTAATGATGCCAGCAAACTACCAAACTGACGAATTTGCTGCCCTTGCAAACCCAACGCAAAAGCCAGTTTACGCCCGATATACCCCTGATAGCCGGCTGCAGGATGGATCGTTTCGGTAAGAATTTTTTGCGGTGTCTCAGCAGCCACCTTTTCAATATCCATACCACCGGCGGCTGATGCCATAATAATCACTCGTTCACTGGCTCTATCCACCAGCAAACCCAGATACAGTTCCTGCTGAATATCAGTGAGGGATTCAATCAGCACGGTATTTACCGGCAGTCCCTTGTCATCTGTTTGATGTGTTACCAGTTTTGAACCTAGCAGGGATTTTGCAGCCTCGCAAAGCGCCTCCCTGCCTTCAACCTTTTTCACACCGCCTGCCTTGCCTCTGCCTCCGGCGTGAACCTGTGCCTTGATAACCCAGGAATCTCCCCCTAATTCTGTTATTGCAGCATCCACTTCATCCAGCGAGGAAATGGCTTTCCCTGCCAGGACCGGGATCTGGTATGCTTTGAATAACTCTTTTGCCTGATATTCGTGAAGATTCATTGCTACACCTTATTATTAATCCATGACGTTTGAGTTTACACCATGACACGCCTGCTATTCATCATCATTCTGTTTGTAGTCAGCTACCTTGTTATAAAATCTTTTCTCACAAAGCTGGAAAACAGTAAAAAAATTGGTAAACAGCGCACCGCGAATACCAAAATGCTTAAATGCGAAGAGTGCGGTTTGCACATTCCGGAGCATGAAGCAATCAGACAGGGGGATCATGTATTTTGCAGTCTCGAACACGCCAGGCAGCGTCTGGAATAAGCTATGATATTGCACCTGTTGCTTTTTTCAGCACGCAGGGCGACCCCTGGGCTCAACTTCAACTCTATAATATCTATCGCCTTATTTTATCAGGCGCTTTGCTGCTGGTCGGACTAACCGAGCATTTATTACCAGAAAACGTTATCGTTGACGGCAGATTGTATCGGGATGTCATTGCCATCTATACCGTGGTGACCATCCTGCAAAATATTGCTGGTTATCTGAAGTGGCCTGAGTACGAGTCACAACTGTATACCTACTCGGTCACTGATATTCTGGCATTGTTAATGATCATTTATGCCAGTGGAGGCGTCAGTTTTGGTTTGGGTATTTTGCTGGTGTTACCCGTGCTCATTCCAAACCTGTTTAAACCGGGACAGTTTTCCCTGTTTATTACAGCACTCACGGTTATCTCACTGATTGCTATAGAAATATACATACAATCGCGTGGTCATACCCAGCTCAATGAACTATCCATGACAGGCATTTTATCTCTGTTTATGATGCTCAGTTCCTGGGTTGCCAGTAACTGGTCTGGACATGCACAGCAGACCGCCAAACTGGCTCAGCGCCGTGAGCTTGATCTTGCCAGCATGTCGCAACTGAATCAGTCAGTGCTGGATCAGTTACAACTTGGGGTAATTGTACTGCGTGATTCACGCAAGATTAAACATATGAATAGTGCAGCTATTGATATGCTGGGTAACCCGAAAAACTGGCGTGTGGAGAAATTGGGCAAATTTGCCCCGGAACTGGACGCTTGGTATCAATACTGGTCAGACAATCATCGACCCAAAGTAGCGAGCTTTGATATTAACCATCAGGGGGCAATGATGATGCGTGCCCGCTTTGTACAACTCGGAGCACGTGCCAGTAAAACATCGTTGATATATTTGCAGGACACCAAAGAGGAACGAGAAAAATTACAGGATTTGAAGCTGGCATCATTGGGGCAGCTCACCGCCAGTATTGCGCATGAGATTCGTAACCCTCTGGGAGCGATCAGTCATGCGGCGCAACTATTAACTGAGTCGGAAGCACTATCCCTGGCAGATAAGCGACTTTCCCAGATTATCATTACCAACTCAAAACGTATGGATTCTACTATCGAGTCGGTATTGAATCTGTCACGCCGCAAGCATCCCAAGCGGATAAACATTCGGCTAAAACTCTGGTTACAAACATTTTATGATGATTTTATGGCACAGAATAATTTGTCTGAAAATCAGTTAAGTTTGTTTATAGATCCTGAAGATCTTGAAGTTAACTTTGATCCGGATCATTTACAGCAGATATTATGGAACCTCAGTCGCAATGCTGTGAAATATGCCAAAAAAGATAAAAGCAAGCTAACCATACTCATCCAGGCAGGTATTCCTGACCATACAAAAAATGTTGTGCTTAACGTGATTGATAACGGTGAGGGAATAGATGGAGAGCTTCAGGATCGTTTGTTTGAACCCTTTAATACAACCAGCACCAAAGGAACCGGGCTAGGACTGTTTATGTGCAGAGAATTATGTCAGGCCAATGGTGCTACGCTGGAGTATGTGAAACTTGCTACAACAGGTAGCTGCTTCAGAATCAGTTTTGCTAACAGGTAATCCTGAGAACCCTCTCATAAAAACAACAAGATAATAATATGACCAACCAAAGCGTTTTAATTATTGATGATGAACCCGATATCCGCGAGTTACTGGAAATTACTCTGCTGCGTATGGGGCTGCAAACCGTAAGTGCTGCCACTGTGCAGGAAGCACTCAACTGTTTACAGCAACAGAAAATTGATCTGTGCTTGACTGATATGAAGTTACCCGATGGCACTGGTATTGATATTGTGAATTATATTCACCACAAGCTGCCACACATCCCTGTTGCTGTGATTACGGCATTTGGCAGCATGGAAACAGCAGTTGAGGCTCTTAAATCTGGTGCCTACGATTTTGTGTCCAAACCTGTTGATCTTAATAAATTACGGGATTTAATTGAAACAGCTTTGAAGCTATCAGAAAAAAAATCCCATACTGTTAAACAAACGCACGCTTCCTCAGAACCCCCTGATTTTTCAGATAATCTGATTCTGGGGGAGTCTGCACCTATTCAGAGTTTGCTGAAAACCATTCAAAAACTCGCCAAAAGCCAAGCACCTGTTTATATCAATGGTGAATCCGGTAGTGGCAAGGAACTGGTTGCCAAAAGCATCCATCAAAGCGGCCCTCACAGGGATAAGCCGTTTGTTCCCGTCAACTGTGGAGCTATCCCGAAAGACCTGGTAGAAAGTGAGTTTTTTGGACACATCAAAGGTAGTTTTACAGGTGCATTAGAAGACAAGAAAGGCCTGTTTCAGGAAGCCGATGGCGGTACCCTGTTTCTTGATGAAGTCGCTGATCTGCCGCTGGAAATGCAGGTTAAGCTGCTACGCGCCATACAGGAAAAAGCGATTAAGCCGGTCGGTGGCACCCAGGAAATACCAGTGGATGTGCGTATCCTTAGTGCAACACATAAGAAGCTTGAACATGAAGTCGCTGCCAAAAACTTCCGTGCTGATTTGTATTATCGTTTGAATGTAATCAAGCTTGAAGTTCCTGCGCTGCGGGAACGTGGCAATGATATTCTATTGCTGGCTCAGCATTTTTTGCAGCAGATAACCAGTAACTGGGGGCTGGATCCTGTTAGCCTGACTCCTGAAGCGGAACAGGCCTTGCTGGATTATTCCTTTCCCGGCAATGTACGAGAACTGGTTAATATTCTTGAACGAGCCTGTACGCTAAACGACGGAGGAATGATAACCATTGACGATTTGCAGCTGCCTGAGCTACACCTTACGTTCGAGACACATGCAGCATCCGCTAAACAGCCAGAAAAATCGACAGCTAACAATCTTCCCATATGGGAAAAAGACTCTATCAGTGACCGCGATGAAAAAAGGATGATTGAGACCACTCTGGAAAAATATCGCTGGAATCGCACCAGGGCAGCTGACGAACTTGGCATGACCTTGCGACAACTACGCTACCGAATAAAAAAATATGGACTGGAAAACGGCCAGACAACTCCAGCCTAGACTGGTGGTTTTTTATACGTAATAACGCTGAACTTCAGGTTTTATTATATTTCCCGGCTAAAGGTCTTGATTATCACTTAAAAAATTGGAATCATCGCTGAGTCTTATCAATCTGCTATGGGAAATAAGCGCGTGACATCTCACTCTAAATTTCTGCAATGGCTGGATCGGGTACGTGGAGATCTTGCGCTGCGTAAAGAACAACGCTTACTGGAGCGTAACCTTCGTGAACACCGCAACAAAGATCACATTTCTTCCAGAAAAGTCATTGAGTCGTTTGTTGCACCACCGCCTTTTTTGCTTTATCTATGGGCAACCTTTCCCCTGCTGCTGATCGCAACCTTTGAAAAAAATGCCATTATTACAGGAGTTGTTGCAACTCTGTTGAACTTCTTTTTGATTCACCTGGATACTTTTCAGTTTGTGCGTTTTATTCTTGCGAGTATTGTGTTAGCCGTTGTTATCCTGCTCTATAGTTTCGGAGTGATATAAAAAAGCTATGCCGCAGCTTTCGCTGGATGTAACTTCCTGTAGGCATCAATCAGTGCTTGCTGAATAGTGTTTGTAAAATCAAAGGCTTGTAGTTTTCCCGCTATTATATTTTTTGCCTGTTGCAGGGTTTCTGCCGGGTAGAGCTGTGCTATCGCCTGACTATAGTTTTCGATACCGTCACCCAGTTCCAGCAAGTTCAGTACACAGTGATACAGGCGACTTCGTGATGGATCGATATGCCCAAAAGCCAGCAACCATTCACAGCTTTGCAATAATAGATCCCTGTTACCTGATTTTGCAGCAAGCAAGATTTTCAGTTCAGCGACACGAAAATCCTCCCAGATAGAACCTGGCTGATTAGGCAACCCCAGCAGTGCCGCTACTGGTTGCAAGTCATCGATATCCTGTTGCTGTAAATACTCAAGTAATTTTTCCGCCTTGCCTTTATCCAGCTCAACGATAGCTAAAACATCCTTGCGAATAGCTATGCCCCGATTATTGTTTTCCCATAGCAGGTCTTCACAGGCATAGATTTCTGACATTGAGGGAACCAGTATTCGGCAGGCATATATTCCGAGATGATCATAGTCAGCAATATAAATTTCTCGTCCTGTTTTATGAATCAACCCGCAAAGCCAGTCAAACTCTTCATCCGTATTTCCCACAAAGTCACACAGTGCAAACTCATAGTCAGGCGTATCACTAAAAAATTGCCAGCTAAGTAAGCCACTGGAGTCTATAAAATGGGTTTCCAGATTTTCTTGTGATGCCACTTCTTCAAGATCCAGACTGGGGGCAGGGAAGTCTGCCAGTGCGTTTAATTCCCGCCCCTGTAATAATTCCGTCAAGGCACGTTCAAGAGCGACTTCAAAACGTGGATGTGCTCCAAAGCTGGCATAACAGCCCTGATTGTCAGGATTCAGCAAGGTCACATTCACTACAGGATATCGACCACCTAAAGAGGCATCTTTGACCTGTACGGCAAAACCTTTTTGTCGGAGTTTTTTTATTCCTGCTTGAATTGTCGGGAAACGCTTGATTACAGAATCAGGTACATTCGGTAAGCTGATACCCTTAGCGATGATGCTGAACTTTACATGGCGTTCGAAAATTTCTGATAAGGCCTGTACCCGTGCTTCGCTTGGGGTATTGCCTGCTGACATGCCATTACTGACAT
The DNA here is from genome assembly GCA_027030285.1 of Thiotrichaceae bacterium. GTDB lineage: Bacteria > Pseudomonadota > Gammaproteobacteria > Thiotrichales > Thiotrichaceae > HyVt-477. The sequence goes on from JALVFC010000534.1 coordinate 5,679, forward strand.
ACAGGTTACCGATGATATTGACAGGAAAATAAATTATTTGCTGGTCACTTTGTCGCTTATAGGGCAGGGCGCAAACACCTCGCTCATGACAGGCTGCGTTAATATCTACCAGGTCTTTCAGTCTTAGTGCGTGACCCGCAGAATAAAAGTCCCATAATTCAGGTACTAACAAGCCTTCCGGGCACTGCCCATTCTGCTCGTTCTGCTGTACTGGAAACCATCTTTCATTCGCATAATGCACAAATTCATGTTGCGATATTTCATCCCCTAGGTAGTAATCAGCCCAAAAGTAGTTGGTTGCCAGGCGCTCAAAGAACTCTCCCAGCGCACTGGCAAGGGCAGATTTTCTGCTACTTCCCTTGCCATTAGTAAATAGCAGTGGGCAATCACGGTCACAGATATGGACTGACCATACATGGGGCAGGGGATTTAACCAGCTGTGTTCTTCGATATGGAAGCCTAGTTGTTGCAACTGTTGTTGCATACGGCTTATTGAATCCTCCAGGGCATTATCTTTGCCGGGAATCCATGTTTTCTGTGGCTTGTTGTCAGTCACTTTGCTTTTGCTTCTGTACTTGTTCCTGCATTTTTACACGCAGAAAATGTGAGCGGCTTTCTGCTTCAATAAAGACTTTTTTAACGACAGGAAAACGCTCCTTGATACGCATTTCCAGCACAGCTATGGCACGCTCTACCTGGTCTGAGTCAATGCCGGAGGCAAAATCTGCACTGATATTAACAAGCAAAAACTCGGGTCCCATATGCATGGTTAGTGCCTCGTTGACCGTTTCTATTTCATCTATTTCATCAACCAGTTCATTAATCCCCTGGCGGATGGGCAGGTTGGCACTTTCGCCTATAAGCAGGCTCTTGGTTTCAATAGCCATCCAGGTTGCCGTCACCGCCAGGATCAGACCAATAATGACTGAGGCGATACCATCGAAGATATAGTTTCCCGTCAGTTGAGCCAGCAATACGCCTGCAAAGGCTACCAGTAGTCCCAGCATGGCTGCACCATCTTCAAACAGTACCAGAAATATAGATGGGTCTTTGCCGGTATGCACGGCTTCGATATAGCCAAGCTTGCCCTTGGCTGTCTTGAATTCACGCACGGCAAATAGCAGGGAGCCACCTTCAAACAGCATTGCCAGACCTAGGACTATATAGTTGA
>JALVFC010000535.1 GCA_027030285.1 Thiotrichaceae bacterium
TTGATCCAGTGATTCGCTCATGTCGTTATCATCGATGCAGGGGTAGATTTCCTCGGCACTCATGCCTTCGTATTCACGCAGTAACGGGGACCCTGCAGGGGGTGTCAGGCCCTCTGCTACCAGGATTGGGTTGATCGCGTAGTCACAGGCAAGATCCCAGCGGTGTTTGATGCGGTGTTGACGTCGTGAAAAATGAGATAGGGCGCAGTGCAGGGCTTCATGTGCCAGTATAAACTGGGTTTCAGTGGGCTTGAGTGCAGCGATAAACTCCGGGTTGTAATAGAATTTTTTAGCGTCTGTGCCTGTCGTGGCACACCAGGCAGGGTCGGCTGCCTGTAGAGGCAGGCGCAAGACCAGCGCCCCTAGAAATGGTTTGTCGAGGATGAGCTTGGTGCGGGCTGCCATGAGCTTTTCTTCGATGACGGTGATGTCTATTTGTGTATCCATGGACTTGGTTATAGAGCTTTAGTCATAAAGCATAATATCACCCATGGCTTGCGCCCACTGGCTGAATTCTGCTACGGAAAACAGTTCATCGCCGATGGCGCGCAGCATGTCGGAGACCAGCATAATGCCCATTTCCTTGGTGCGAAAAACTTTGGCGTAGTTGAGGATGTGTGCGTAGGTTTGCATGGCGTCTTCGCTGCCTTTGGCGCGAATGGCGCGACCGACCAGGGCGGCGGCGACGGCATATTGCAGGTCAATTTCTTTGGGTGCCTTGACATCTTCGCCGCGCAATATCGCATCCAGATCGGGCATTTGATCCAGCGAGTCAATAAATGCTTTGAGTTCTATACCGGCTGCGGGGCCAACGCAGGCTTGCAGTGTGCCGAGTAATAGCTGTGGGTGATCCGAGAATTTTTGTAAGGCACGGTGGGCAAATTCCCAGGAGCGGGGGGAGGGGAAAGCAACCGGGTTATGCGCGGGGTCGAAGTCAAATAGTTGCTCGGGACGGAAGCGCAAAAAGGCAATAATGCGCTCGTCGATATCATTTTTATACGCCCAGGCTACCCAGTCATCCAGGTTCAGTTCGACTTCAAAATGCGAGAAGCGATTGGCAAGTGGTGCGGGCATGGTATAGGACACGCCGCGATCTCCCTGACGGTTTCCGGCTGCAAAAATCGCCCAGCCTTCAGGGACTTCGTATTCACCGAGTCGTCGATCCAGAATAAGCTGGTAGGCTGCGGCGGAAACACTGGGCACGGCGGAGGTAATTTCATCCAGAAACAGGATGCCCGTTTCTCCATGACGCTTGCTATCGGGTAACATGGCTGGTACTGCCCATTCCACCATGTCATGATTGCGAAACGGAATGCCACGCAGGTCGCTGGGTTCCATTTGTGACAGGCGGATATCAATAACGGGAACATCATTGCGTTCGCCGATTTGATTAATAATGTCCGATTTGCCAATGCCGGGAGGCCCCCACAGCATGACCGGGGTATGGTGTCCTTTTTGGGCACCAATAAATTCTTGATCCAGTATAGTACTAAGATGAGCAGGTCGCATGTATAGGTTCCTGAACAGGTAGAGTGATGAAAAAGTGGATGATAAGCGCAAGTTGAATGATATCGCAAGAAACCGTACTATGAAATTTGTTGTTTCAGGGTTGTTGTCTGCTCTTTTGATAC
>JALVFC010000536.1 GCA_027030285.1 Thiotrichaceae bacterium
TTTTTTTGGTAATGAAGTGCGTGACCCGCAGGCATATGCCAACTGGTGGGATGATGTATTGGATGATGATCCCAATGTCCCTGATGATCCTTTTATTGATGTCGATATTATCGCTGTTCAGGACAGTGTGGGCGCAGGGCATGTTTCCATCGAACAGTCCCGAGAATATTTTAGGTATCTAAAACCTGTACTAAAAAGAAATGGTGTGCAACTCTGGTCAAACAATGAAGCATTCAGAGTCGTTAACGGTAACGCTTATACCGTTGCACCTTTTAGTCAATTCAGAAGCCAAGTTCACTCAACAGCTCAGCTAGTTGAAAAAACGATATTTTTTGAATTTACAAGCTATATGAAGGGACCGGGCAATGCATTGTATGATGATTATTATAATTGGGTCAGCCAGGCGGGGAGCGGTTTTAATGGGGTAGGTGTGTGTTCTGACTACATATTGCCTGATAGAACCTGGCAACAGCTCAGTATACCCGCTGACCTGGGCTCTACAAATACTATTGCTGATGTCTTTGGTAACAATTTGCCGGGTGCAGAGCTGGGGACAAACTGGGCTGTGTTTGCATTTAACCCAGCCAGCAACACTTATGCGAGCCTGTCTCTGGTGGATACCTTGCAGTCTGGAGTGAGTTACTGGGTTTATCAGCAGACAGGTGCTGCGGTCAAGGTTGACCTGCCAGCGGGTGTTCAGGAAGTACAGGCTAATAATCACTCCAGCCAGTGCACATCAACGACGGGTTGTTATGAAATTACCTTACCCACCAAAGCCAATGCTGTGCAGTGGAGTCTGTTCGGAAACCCATCTCAGTTTGCGATTCCGCTGGGTAATGTTCGTGTAGTGACAGATGGTGGGGTATGTGCGGATGCAGGTGGCTGTACGCTGGATGAGGCGAGTTCTGCAAACATCGTGAATAGTGATCTTTTCCACTACAATGGAGCAGCCTACGATTCACTCAATAGCAGCAGTAGCTTATCAGCCTGGCAAGGTGCCTGGCTCGCTACGTTGACGGCAGCAGATGGCTTGAATCCACGGATATTAATACCGTTACCATAGTAAACAGGACAACAGGACTACTTGTTTACAGCATCAGTTGATACCTGGTGAGTAACGTAATGGCTTGTTACCCCGCACAACACGACAGTGCGTTTACATCCATGCTAAATGTCTGCGCGCAGAGCTTTAATCCTTCCACCATGGTCAGGTAGGGGAACAGTTGCCCAGCCAGCTCATTTACTGTCATTTTGTTATGTATTGCCAGCGCAGCACTCTGGATGATCTCACCAGCTTCATGCGCGAGAATCTGTGCGCCTAGCAGACGGCCTGTACCAGCTTCGGCAACCAGCTTGATAAAGCCATCGGTTGCAAAGTTAGCCAGCGCACGGGGTACATTGTCCATGGTCAGGACACGTGTTTCTGTAGCCATACCCTGTTGTTCTGCCTGTGATTTGCTGAGTCCCACCGTTGCCACCTGTGGATCGGTAAAAATCACGGCGGGCAGGGTGTGTAAATCCAGTTTTGCATCCCCGCCAGTCATGTTGATCCCTGCACGACTGCCAGCGGCAGCGGCAACATAGACATATTGCGGGAGTGTCGTGCAATCACCGGCGGCGTAGATATGC
>JALVFC010000537.1 GCA_027030285.1 Thiotrichaceae bacterium
GGGCAGCAAAGTAAAGATGATGCAGTTATGTTTTGTCAGTTGTGCAGGGGTTTGTGGCCGACCGTTTTGATCTATGTACGCAGGCGAAGCACATAACACCCGTGGTGAGTCACATATCCGGCGGGCAATCAACCGGGAGTCCTTGAGCCAACCGATCCGAATACTGATGTCGATACCTTCTTCCACGATATCCACAACCCGATCATCCAGTCGTAGCTCAATGGTTAGCTCGGCGTAGCACTTTTGAAATTCATATACCAGGGTTGTCAGCTGTTGAGCAAAGCTGGTAGGGCCTGCAATCTTCAACGTCCCTGTAGGTTTTTGCTGAAACTGCTTGATGCGTTGTGCAGTGGATTCAGCCTCGGCCAGAATTTTCAAACAGCTCTTGTAATAGATATGACCTGCATCGGTAAGATTCAGTTGACGGGTGGTTCGGTTCAGTAAACGTGTTTCGTATTTCTCTTCAAGCGCCGCAATGTGGCGGCTGATTGCAGACCTGGCAATACCCAGGCGCTTGGCAGCTCCTGAAAAGCTGCCAGTTTCTACCACCTTGGTAAAGACAGCCATGCGTTTTATATCACTCATAAAAAAATATATTGGTAACAGAATCGATACTAATATTATATAAAAACAAGCCATTGTTGTTAGTTGCTATCATGCCTAAACTGTTACATGAAAAACCAACATTGTCTCATTCGGCGAATGAGACCCAGCTTCCCAACAGGAGAACCAACAATGGCAATAGCAAAAGCAAGTAAAGCAATGAGATTTTTTTTCTTTAATGCAGCGACAATGATTCTAATCGGCATCTGGCTGACGGGTTTTGACAAGGTGCACTGGTTCCTGTACATCGTGCCGGTTTTTTTCCTGTTTGCCTCTGCACTTGGGATCTGCCCCGGACTCATCATCGCGAACAAAATCTTCAAAGAGGATTAGGATGATGGCAAAGCACCAATTATGTTCTGAATATGTTTTACCCGGTGAGGTGAAGTTAAAGAATCGCCTGGTGATGGCTCCGATGACACGCTGTTTTGCCGATGACAAGCTGAGCCCCACTCAGGCGACACAAAGATACTATCAGGCACGCGCTGAAGCGGGACTAATCATTACCGAGGCAACCATGATTGAACCACGGGCGCAGGGTTATCCAGGTACTCCAGGCATCTATTCGGAGACACAAATACATGCGTGGGCCAGGGTGGTCGATGCGGTGCATAAAGCAGATGGTCGTATCTTTTGCCAGCTCTGGCATACCGGGCGCATGGCGCACAGTCACTACACAGGTCAACAGCCCATTGCGCCCAGCGCAATCAGCATGAAGGGTGCACTACCTCGGGCACCAGAACTGTCTTACGAAGTGCCACTAGAAATGAAAATGCCTGATATTGAAAAAATTCAAACTAACTATGCAGAAGCAGCCAAAAATGCCATAAAAGCAGGTTTTGACGGCGTAGAACTCCATGGGGCGAACGGTTACCTCATTGATCAATTTCTCCATCAACAGACCAATCAGCGGACGGATGACTATGGTGGCAATACTGAAAACCGTGCTCGCTTTGCTCTGGAAGTAGTCGATAAAACCATCTCGGCTGTGGGTGCATATCGCGTTGGGATTCGCCTGTCACC
>JALVFC010000538.1 GCA_027030285.1 Thiotrichaceae bacterium
CCAGTGTTTGTTGCAGCATATTGGTTTTTAAATACATGCTTTGAGGGGTGTCAGGTGGGAGTATTTCTTTGCTGTTCAGGGCAAGGCACTGTTTTGTTACTGCGGCTGTGTTATTGAGTTCAACGGCTCCCTGTGGGTAAATATTGCTCAATGTTTCACCCACTCCTCCATGATTATAGGCTATTACTGGTTTGCCGAGACTGATAGCTTCGACAACGGTTCTGCCAAAAGACTCTGGCTTGCTGGAAAGTGAAAGAATGACATCCGAGATGGCGTAGATTTCTTTCATGTCAGCGCGATAACCTGTGAAGGTGATGCTCTCTTGTAGTCCGGTATCTGCTACCCGTTGCTTGAGGTCTTGCGCATACTTTGTCCGTTTGGGGTCTTCTCCACCGATGATTAAGCCATGTACATTGGGTATGCTTGATTTAAGTGTTTGCAAGATGGTGATGAAATCATGGTGTCCTTTCAGGCGGGTTAGGCGTCCTGGCAGGGTGATTAGCCATTTGTCGCGGGTTTGCGGGAAGCTGCTATACCATTGTTGTTTCCATTGTTCATCAGGTTGGTAGCCAAATGGAAATTCCTGTGGGTCGATGCCGCGGTGTATCACGGTAATGTTGCTTTCGGCTACATCAGGGTAATGTTTTTTGATGTAGTCTTTTACAGTGTTGGAGACGGCGATAACGGGTTCACCTGCTGCCATAATCTTGCTGTAGCGGCTGACGGAGTTAAGTCCATGCATGGTGGTGATAAATCGTGGGCGCTTTGATGCAGGCATTTTTTTCCATGCAAGATAGGCAACCCAGGCTGGCATCCTTGAGCGGGCATGAATAATGTCAATGTTGTTTTTTGTGAGCCAGGTTCTGAGTTTGGAGGCTTGTAGAAAGGTTAGTGGTGATTTTCTCCCCAGGTCCCAATGAATGTGCTGGCTGCCTTCCTGCTCCAGCTTTTTTACCAGTTGTCCTCCTGCGGAAATAACGATGGATCTGTGTCCGGCTTCTACGATGGCTCTGGCGATTTCGAGTGTGCCTTTTTCTACGCCACCACTATTAAGGGCGGGCAGCAATTGGACGATTGTGAGAGGTTTCATTGCAGATCCAGCCTTTGTAGTAAAAGTCTGGCACAGCGTCTGGCTTCATTGAGTGGTGGTAATGAAGTGGCTGAGAGGCTGGCGGGGTGTTGCAGGCTGCTTACTCTGCCTTCTTTTAGGAGCTGCTGCATTTCTTCTGTGACACGGTTTTGTTTGTTGTGCGTCAGTGTGATAAGTCCGACTTTTGCGCCTGATGTGATGGCTTCATAGACCATGGATACACTATCTTCTGTGACCCAGATTTGCTCGCTGCGTTGCATGTTTTGTGGAAGCCAGTCTTTGTTTGTCTGTTCTGGGGTCACGATGTTAGTGCTGTTCAGCTGTGTGTTTGCCAGGGTGAGAAAATCTTCGGGTGTGCGGCGAGAGGTGGCTATTTGCCATTTGCAGTGCGGGTTGTTTTTTACTAGCTGCTGAATTTGCTGGACGACTGAGTGACTGTGCCAGTCAAAGTGCCGGGATGTCCCTCCTAACAAGATCAGTCCCGTATCTGCCTGTTGTTGTTTTCCAGGTATGATGCGGTTTATTGGACCTGTGGTCTGTATGACATTCCTTGTCTGGTTGATTTTGTCGTGTCGTGGAATCAGGCATAGGTCAAACCATGAAAGTGGCAGGCTGGGTTTCATTAGCACTACGGCTGGTTTTTTCAGGCTGCGTTTTAATGCCAGCAGTTGCAGATGGGTTCGGTGTCCGGCAGAAATCAGTAGGTCTGGCGGTGAATCAGAGGAGGTGTTAGCGGTGTTTTTGCCTGTGAGCAGGTTACTTAAGCCCTGTATATGTCGATCAACTGTTATCCATTTTATGTCGATGTGACGATATTCAGAGAGGGCACTTAGCAGACCTTCAAGCTGATTGCGATGTCCGGGTTTGTTGTCAGTCAGTGCCCATATTTTAATAGTGCTGGATTGCGTGGCGCTCATAAGCCGCGTCCCTGTGGCTGATCTTAATCTTTTTGGTCTGCTGTGTCCCCGGATTGCATTCGGGCTACTTTCTATTGTTATGTCAGTGCTTCAGTATCATCCTTGCCTGCAATTAGTCTCCAGAGTAGTGCCAGTACGAACAATAAGCCCGCCAGTGTTAGCATTAGCCAGAATTTTGGGGAAACGCTTTTTAGTGACTGGGATACTGCCGATGTGCTGTTATTCATGCCTGCTTTGTCGGCAAAATTAACGATATTAGCGCTATCTACGGATTTTCCACCAGGAGGAGATGGGTCTGATGGGTTGCTATTGCTCACTGCCGTCGCTGCCTGGTTTTCATCTTCCTGTTCGCTTTGCTGCTCTTTTTCCTTGTCGGCTTTTTCCATTGCGTTGAGACGGGCGTACATCTTTTTATTCACTTCAGCCTGTTCTTTGATAACTGCTGTGGCGTGATCCAGTGACTTTTGCAGCTCGGCGATATGGTTGTCTTTCATTTTCTCCAGTTCTTCGAGTTCCTTGATGCGGCTGCGTAATTGACTGATATCGGCGTTTAAAGCTGCAATCGTGTCGGTAAACTTCTGGTTGCTCTGTTTTCTTTCTTGCTCGGATACGTCAGCATTGGCTGTTTGTTCACGCAATAGCTGGTTTTGTACTTTGATGGCTTCTAGCTGCTCACGGGTGGCTGCTAATTCCTCTTTGGTATTTTTAAACAGTTCTGGGTCAATGCTTTGTTCCTGGAGCTGTTTGTTTTTTTCAGCCAGTGTTTTGACCAGTTGCTGGGATTTGGCTAGTTCCTGGGTCACGGATGCTAGTGCTTTTAGTGTTTTTTTGTGATCTTCTGGAACTTCTGGGGTTGCATTGGCTTTTTTCTCAAGTGCAACTTTTTCCTCTTCAAGCGTTTTAATACGCGCCTGAGCCTGTTTGAGTTCTTTGCTAATTGTTGCCAGCTTTTCTGACTCTTCTGATGACTGGCTGGCAGCACTTTTCAGCTCTTCATTTTCTTTTTTGAGGCTGGTAATGGTTTGCTGTGCCTGTTGCAGTTTTTCGCTTTGTTCGCGCAGACCTTTGAGGGTTTCTTTGGATTGTGCCAGCTCTTCTTTAACTCTGGCAAGTTCATTGCGTAATGTTTCCAGGTCTTTGTTGCTGTCATCGCCCTCTTCAATGGTAACCTGAACTTCTTTTCCGGAAAGAAGTTGCTCAACCATTTTTTTGCTTGTGGGTAGATTAAGCAATGCTCCCTTTTTTAACAGGTTTATATTGCCTTTTTCAAAAGCATCGGGGTTGAGGCGATGAATGGCGCGCATCATATGCAGCCGGGAGATACCTTTTGGGCGCGTTTTGTAGGCAATACCCCATAAGGTCTGACCTGCTTTTACAGGACCATATTTTGTTACCTGGTTGTTTGTTGGCTCGGCGTTGACTGCACCGAGAAAAAGTACGCTTGCGGTGATAATTAGAATGAGAAACTGTTTCATAAGATTGGATTTGTTTAGTTTAAGCCTGTGATTATTAGAGACACTTGGCTGATTTGCTTATTGGCAGCTGTTGGCTGACGCTAACTCCTTTTATTTTTGTTGCTAAGCCCTTTAGCAGATTACCAGACAAAGTGTAATGCTATTGTTATAAAGCGAGTATAGCATAGCGTTAGCCTATTTTGCTAAAACTATACGTCAGCTTTGGTTAGTTTGTTTAGTGCCCATTGAATATGCTCTTTTACTAACTCGGTGGAATGAGGAAGTTTTGTTTGCAGGCGGTGGATGGTGGTTGCACTGTATGGTGCATTGCCAAGTGCAACTGCCAGATTCCTCTGCCAGCGTTCATAGCCAATCCTGCGAATGGGCGAGCCTTGCATTTTTTCCAGAAATTCACTTTCAGTCCAGCTAAAGAGTTCAGTGAGAGTGGCGCTGTCCAGTTGGTGTCTGACATTGAAGTCAGGGTGTTCGGAAGTTTTCGCAAAGCGATTCCAAGGGCAAATTAACTGGCAGTCATCACAGCCATAGATGCGGTTGCCTATCAGTGGACGCAGTGTTTCGGGTATCGCGCCCTTGTGTTCTATGGTGAGGTAAGAGATGCATAAGCGGGCATCCAGTAAATACGGTGCAATAATTGCCCGGGTGGGGCAGATGTCGATGCAGGCGGTGCATTCGCCACAGTGGTTGTTGCGTGGTGTGGCAGGTGTTAACGGCAGGTCTGTATAAATTTCTCCGAGGAAAAACCAGGAACCGGCGTTACGGCTTAATACATTGGTGTGTTTGCCGATCCATCCGAGACCTGCTTTAGCTGCGATTGGTTTTTCGAGAACGGGAGCGCTGTCTACAAAGACTCGATAGCCGAAATCCCCGATTTCATCGGCGATGGTTTGTGCCAGTTTTTGCAGGCGTTTGCGCATGATCTTGTGATAGTCACGTCCTAGTGCATAGCGTGAGATATAGGCAAGTTCCGGATGGTTGAGTACCATGAGAGGATCTGCATGTCTGGCTGGCAGGTAATCCATGCGCACACTGATAATGCTGATTGTGCCGGGAACCAGTTCTTCCGGGTGGCTGCGTTTGCTGCCATGGCGCTGCATCCAGTCCATGTCTCCGTGATAACCGTTGTCCAGCCATCTCAATAATTCGTGTTCAGCTGTTGACAGGTCGATATCGCTAATGCCTACATCCTGAAAGCCTAGCTCTTTCGCCCATATTGTGATTTTGTTGCTAAGCTTGTTGATATCCATATGAAGAGTATTTAATTGTGTGTAGCGAATTTCCTGTAGATATTTATTCTACCGAACAGGTGCGTGAGCTTGATCGCCTTGCTATTGAGGAACATGGTATCGGTGGTTATGACTTGATGCAACGAGCTGGGCATGCCTGTTTTCAATCTTTGCTGGAAGCCTGGCCACAAACTCGGCGTATACGGGTTTATTGCGGAGCTGGTAATAATGGGGGTGATGGCTATGTGATTGCACGTCTGGCTGTTGAGGCGGGTCTGGCAGTTGAAGTGATTCCAGTGGGTGATGCGCAGGCTGTAAAAGGTGATGCCAGGCAAGCTCGTGAAGACTGGTTGCCTTATGATACGGGGCAAGTACAGGATCAGGTGGACGTAATCGTTGACGCTATCTTTGGAACAGGGCTGTCACGCCCGCCCGCTGGCAAGTGGTTGCAGTGTATTGAAGAGATAAATCAGGCAAATGCTGCGGTTTTGTCAGTGGATATTCCCTCCGGGCTGGACTCAGATACCGGAATGCCCAAAGGTGAAAACGCCGCAGTGGTTTTTGCTGACAGGACGCTGACATTTATTGGCATGAAGCAAGGTTTGCTGACTGGCAAGGCGGGTGATTATAGCGGTGTATTGCTGTTTGATAGTTTAGGGTTGCCTGATTCGCTTTATCGAAGGGTGATGCCTGTTGCTGAGCGTTTGCATGAATCACTGCTGTTAGCATATTTGCCGTCTCGTTTACCATCTGCGCACAAGGGTAATCATGGTCATGCCTTGCTGATTGGTGGTGCGCCAGGCATGCAGGGTGCGATACATATGGCAGCAGAGGCATGTGCACGTACTGGCGCAGGTTTGACTACAATGGTTAGTCACGATGGCGGGACTTGCAGGCCTGAAATCATGACTTGTGCAAGTAGTGATCATGCAAGGCTGTCTCATGTATTTGAACGTGCGAATGTGATTGCTATTGGCCCGGGGCTTGGGCTGGAACAGCAAGCCAAGACATTGCTCGCCCAAAGTTTGCAGCAACACAAGCGTATGGTGGTAGATGCAGATGGCTTGTGGTTATTGTCAGATTCCGGGAAATACCGGGGTAACTGGGTTTTGACCCCGCATCCTGGTGAGGCTGCCTGCTTGCTTAGGACGAGTACACAACAGATTCAGCAGGACAGGTTTGCAGCAGTGCGTGATATTCAGCGAAAGTATGGCGGGGTCTGTGTGTTAAAAGGCTTTGGCAGTTTGATTTACGATGGTGAAAGCATGTCGGTATGTACGGCTGGTAATCCGGGAATGGGCACCGGCGGTATGGGGGATGTGTTGACGGGTGTTATTGCTGGTTTATTGGCGCAGGGCTTAAAGCCGTATGATGCAGCTCGGCTGGGGACTTATATTCATGCGCGCGCGGCGGATCTGGCAGCTGCCAGTTTTGGTGAGAGGGGCTTGCTGGCGACGGACTTGTATCCTTATATCAGAATGTTGGTAAATCCTGGCAAGGAGTTTTCAGGACGTGCGGTTTTAGCTACGTAAAAGCAGCTATATCAAAAAATTAGGGTAACGCATGCGCGACTGAAGTAGCACGTCCTGCTTATTTATCTATTTATCACGTTAGCCATTGATAGCAAATTTATTTGTTACCCGTGGCTTTGAGTGTTGCGGCAACCTTGTCTGCCAGTTTCTCTCCATAAATCTTGTTCAGAGCTGCGGATGGATGAGCATCATATTGATTAACTGAGAGTATTTGATCATCTAACTGGTTAATGATTTCGTCAACATGATTGTAGCTGTTAAAGCCGACACTATTGGCTGCTGCTTCGGCCTGTTTGTACCATGCCAAGAAGCGCTGAAGCTCCTTGTCAGGTTTTGAATAATGCGTGGGTTTGTCGTTGTAGGTCCCCTGATTCAGAATAGCGAATATAGGTGTTGGCAGGCCATGCTGGTCAGAGATTTTTTTGATGTCCTGTAGTGCTGTTATAAAACCTTGCCATTCTTTTGAGTCTGTTTCATAGGTGCGTTGCAAGGCATCCTGCCATTTGGGGATTTTGCCGCTGTTTACCAGTGGTTGGTAGTAAAGTTGCCCGACTAGCTTGGAAACGTAGGGCAGCCCCAGTCG
>JALVFC010000539.1 GCA_027030285.1 Thiotrichaceae bacterium
GATTGATGGCGGCAGGCAACGCATCCAGCCGATTGTTATTGATGACCTGGTGGGGGTGGTGATGCGCTGTCTTGACACACAGCAACCCGGGCAGCTGATCATTGATGCAGTGGGTTCAGAACCGATTGCATTTGCCGATTTGCTGCAACAGTTACGGCAGTGGCAGGGCAAAGCAAAAGGACGCCTGTTTTCGATTCCCCTTTCTGTGGCTTACAGGCTGTTGCCGCTGGCAAGGTTACTGGATGAACCCGCTCTCAATAAAGAAACCCTGCGTATGCTGGAGTCTGGCAATACAGCGGATGCTGCTGGCATTACACGCTTTCTGGGAAAAGCCCCGCAAGGTGTCAGCGACTATCTGCTGGCACATCCGGCGAGTCAGGCGCAACGCTGGCATAGTCGCCTGTACTTTCTGCGTCCACTGCTGCGGCTGAGTATTGCCTTGCTGTGGATCTGGACAGGCGTGGTGTCTGCGTTTCTTTATCCACAGCAAGACAGTTATGCTCTATTGCGGCAGGTGGGTATTTCTGGGCTTATGTTGCCCGTGTTGCTCTATGGTGCTGCGGCAATTGACAGCCTGCTTGGTCTGGCATTGCTGTTGAAAAAGTGCTTGCCTCAGGTTGTCTATGTTCAGACAGCTGTCATTGTTTTCTATACGTTAATCATTACGCTGGCTTTACCTGAATACTGGTTCCACCCTTATGGTCCCGTAAGTAAAAATATACCCTTGCTGGTTGCCACATGGGTATTGCTGGCAATGGAGCGCCCATGACCTATTTAACCCTGAAAAGCCTGCATATCCTGAGTGCATTTTTGCTCTTTGGAACTGGTCTGGGCAGTGCATTTTATAAATATATGACAGACCGTAGTGGCAATGTAGCAGCGATAGCACATACGAATCGGCTGGTGGTGCTGGCTGACTGGCTATTCACCACGCCTACCGTCATTTTTCAACCTGTTAGCGGGGTTGTGCTGGCTAATATACTGCATATTCCGCTAACCACACCATGGATAGCAAGTGCTATAGTTCTGTATATTCTGGCGGGGCTTTGCTGGTTACCCGTGGTGGTATTGCAGATAAAGATGCGTGATCTTGCTGCGTTTGCGGTTCGGGAAAACCAGCCACTGCCAGCTATTTATTATCGCTATGCCAGAATCTGGTTCTGGCTGGGGGTGCCTGCCTTTCTTGCCATGGTTGTGGTTGTGTTTCTTATGGTATTTCATCAGGTTTTCTGGAGTTAATAATGAATATTGTCCAACAGGCATTGCAACGCGACTGGGAAAAATTACACCCTTTTATCCGCAAACATTACACGCTGATAACAGGCGAAACACAGTCGGATCAGCTCACCGGAGTCATGACGATTGACTTCCCCACCTATATCAAGCCTTTGTTGCTGGGTGGTCGATTATTTGGTGCGCTGATTAATCGTAAAGGTAGCCAGATTCAGGCAACAGTGCAGAAATATACCTTGCCCGATAGTCCCTGGCTGTTCTGGAAACGGGAACTGGTGTTCGCTGACGGTTTTGTCGCCAGATTTAGTTCCAAAATGTGCTACCTGCAAGAAAACGAGATTATTGAGTATGTGCGTTTTGGCCTTGGCTTGCGCTTGAAAGTATCGG
>JALVFC010000540.1 GCA_027030285.1 Thiotrichaceae bacterium
GGTCTTGATCTTGCCACCCTGAATATACAGCGGGGTCGTGACCATGGTATTGCCAGTTATAACGATGTTCGCGAAGCACTCGGACTGCATCGCATTACCAGCTTTGATGATCCTGTATTTAAAAACGGTGCGGGCGAGAGACTGGCTTCCGCGTACAAAAGCCCGGATGATATTGATCTGTGGGTTGGCGGCCTGGCGGAGAAGCCTGATGGTGATGCCTTAATGGGCGCTACTTTCAGCAAAATTATCAAGGAACAGTTTGAGCGTACCCGTGATGGGGATCGGTTCTGGTATGAAAACCGCTTCTCCGGTAAAGAACTTGAGGAATTAAATAATCTCAAGCTTGCAGATATCATCAAGCGCAATACAGGCGTGAACAATATTCAGGATAACGTGTTCATAGCCTCCAGTATTTCGCATGATACCAAAGAGGCTGGAGCAACCGGAACCACTGCCCAGGCTACTCCTCAAATAAATATCCCGAAAGAAAACGTTGTTGCCCTGGCGAATGGCACTATCAAGGTTGAGCCAAATGTAGCAGAAAATATTGTTACCCGTGCACTGGATATTGCAGATGCTGAAGCTGCTTTAGCATCAGGTACGGTGACAACAACTGCAGCAGAGATCAACAAGGAACTGGGTGGCTTATAATCCTGTAGGCTCGGCAATCACCCACTCCTCAGCGCGTGGGTGATTTACGAAAGCGACTGCCTCGCCTGCATCGTTCCGATAAAGGAACAAACAGCCTTTATCACCATTTTCATTGAACTGTGAAAAAATTTTCTGTTCTTTTCATCGTCTATCCAAGTGATTTTGTAAAACTTTTGATACAACCGAATCAACGTGTAGTACCTCTTCCAGATTACTCTCTGTAATTGCTTCGATCACTTTTTGTTACCTGCCTTGGTCGTATAAAGCAACAACTCGACCGTTCTATTGATCAGGGACAAGCGTGCTCACCCCTCCCATATAGGGTTGCAGAACTTCGGGAATACGAATACTGCCATCTTCCTGCTGATAGTTTTCTACGACCGCGACCAGTGTTCTGCCAATTGCCAGCCCTGAGCCATTCAGGGTGTGTAGCAGTTCAGGCTTGCCGGTGGCTTTGTTGCGGTAGCGCGCCATCATGCGTCTTGCCTGAAAATCGACAAAGTTGGAGCAGGATGAAATCTCCCGATAGGTATTCTGCCCTGGTAGCCAGACTTCGATATCATAGGTTTTGGCAGCGGAGAAACCAGTATCTCCAGCGCAGAGGGTGACGACTCGATAAGGCAGCTCCAGCTTTTGCAGTATCGTTTCGGCGTGTCCCAGCAACTCCTCCAGCCTATCCCAGGATTCATCTGGCTTTACCATCTGCACCATTTCTACTTTTTCAAACTGATGCTGACGGATCAGTCCTCGCGTATCTTTGCCATAAGAGCCTGCTTCCGAACGAAAACAGGGAGTATGTGCGGTATACATCAGTGGCAGGTCTTTTTCATCAAGGATTTCTCCACGCACCAGATTGGTCACTGGCACCTCTGCCGTGGGTATCAGGTAATATCCCTGCTCGCCCTCAAGCTTGAACAGATCTTCTGCAAATTTCGGTAATTGCCCCGTTCCATGCAGGCTGTCTGCA
>JALVFC010000541.1 GCA_027030285.1 Thiotrichaceae bacterium
GACCCCTGTGAGTTTGCATTATGTTAATCGTTATTTCCCCTTCCAAAGGGCAGGACTTCGATACCCCTGCTCCGGTCACTGATTTCACCATACCCAGACGACTGGATGACAGCCTGCTACTGAATCAGGAAGCCCGCAAGCTAGAAGTCGAAGATATTCGTGACTTAATGCAAGTCAGCGAGAATATCGCCCAGCTCAATCATGAGCGATTCCATAACTTCAGCACGCCTTTTACACTGGAGAATGCCAAACAAGCTTTGTTTGCCTTTAAAGGTGATGTGTACAGCGGCATCAGTGCCGTGCAATTCAGCGAAGAAGATATTCACTATGCCCAGGATCATTTACGCATGCTATCGGGTTTATATGGTGCTCTCAGACCACTTGACCTGATACAGCCCTATCGGCTGGAAATGAAAACCAGACTGAAAAACCCGCGTGGTGACAACCTGTATCAATTCTGGGGAGAGCGAATTACCCGGGATTTGAATGACGACCTGGAAAAACAGCAAGAAACAACGCTCATTAATCTGGCTTCAAACGAGTACTTCAAAGCCGTCAAACCGAAACTGTTGAACGGACGCTTACTGACCATTAACTTCAAGGAAGAAAAAAACGGCAAGGCGCGGGTCATTGCCATTTTTGCCAAACGTGCGCGAGGCATGATGACAGACTTTATTATCCGCAACCGGATTGAATCCTCGGAAGGAATCAAGGATTTTAACGTGGCAGGTTATCAGTATGCGGATGAGCTATCCGATGAAAAGCAGTGGACATTTGTGAGACCGCAGCCTGAAAAGAAAAATTAGCGAGACACTCTGGTGAGTATCCCGGATACCTTTCCACCAACACATGCCATCGCTAAACACTTATATTCCCCACACGACATGACAATAGCAGGAAAGTTTGCGCGCTGGATGTATCCGGAGATACTCGCCCACAAGCTTAAGAAGCATAGTGCCTATTTACCAATCAAAAGTTTATATCGACCCAATAATGCCTGTTTTACTCAAATCGCATAGACAGATCTATTGCCTTGATATCCTTGGTTATCTCACCAACTGAAATATAGCCTACTCCTGTCTCAGCTATCGCGCGTACCGTCTGCAAGCTAACACCACCTGAAGCTTCCAGTAATATCTTGCCCTGATTCAATGTAACCACTTCACGCATATCTTCCAGACTAAAGTTATCCAGCATAATAATATCTGCACCTGCCTGACTGGCCTCCTCAAACTCTGCCTTGTTTTCGGTTTCAACTTCTACCAGCAATTCAGGATACAGCAGCTTTGCCTGTTCAACTGCTCGCAGAATCGAGCCAGCAGCCATAATATGGTTTTCCTTGATCAGTACACGGTCATATAAACCAATGCGATGATTGCTACCACCGCCACAGGTCACGGCATACTTTTGTGCCTTGCGCAAACCAGGAATGGTCTTGCGGGTATCAAGAATCTGCGCTTTTGTGCCTGCCACCTTCTCTACATAAGCTCGCGTCTGTGTAGCTGTTGCAGAAAGCAATTGTAAAAAATTCAAGGCGACTCGTTCAGCACTTAACAGAGACCGGGAAGCTCCCTGAATACGACATAACACCGTATCAGCCTCAACCAGATCACCA
>JALVFC010000542.1 GCA_027030285.1 Thiotrichaceae bacterium
TATTCGCATTCTGCACAACCCTGATGTTACCGTGCCTAGTGCCCTGAATCTGGGCATTAAACACGCACGCGGAACATATATTGCCCGTATGGATGTGCATGCCATATACCCAAAAGACTATCTGCAACGCCTCTATCAAGCCAGCCAGAAAAGTGATGCCGCAAATATTGGTTGTTGTATCAAGACCCTGCCTGGTCGCCGCAGCAGCAAGGCACTATCCATCGCCTATGCACTTTCTAATCCCTTTGGGGTTGGCAATTCCTATTTTCGCATTGGTATTAAAACCCCCCGGGAAGTTGATACCGTACCCTTTGGTTTTTTTCATCGCGACCTGTTTGCAAAGATAGGTGACTTTGATACCGAGATTCCCTGTGGTGAAGACCATGAATTCAATGCACGCATTAAAAAAGCAGGTATGAAAGTGTATCTCATCCCTGGAGACAAGATTCACTACTACAGCAGGGACAGCTTTAAGAATCTGGCAACCATGATGTATCAATACGGGTTCTCACGACCCGTGGTTAACAAAAAAATAGGTTCACCCGCAACTATCCGACAATTTATACCATTAATACTGGTACTTACACTGCTAGTCAGTGCGCTACTTGCCCCCTTTAGCCATTTCTTTTTAGGATCACTGGTTGGGGTCAGCACAGTATATCTGTCTGCTGGTGCAGTTGCTGCAGCGTTTAGTGCAAAAAATGCACGTCGCAGCCACATTAAAATCTGGTGGCAGACCGTTATCAGTTTTGTTATCAGCCACTTTGCTTACGGCGTTGGCTACATTGCCGGTCTGTTTAGCCTGTTTTCGCAAACATCGCCACATGGCAGCCTGGTCAAGGTAACCCGGTAAGAAGCCAAGTCTGGACAGCAATAATGCAACATAAATGCAATAAACCACAACGGACTTAACAATGAACATGGACAATAATCAGGGCGAAATTGTTATTCGACCTGGTAACAGCAATTTAAATGCTGATAGTGCTGATGGACAGGCAAAAATCATTGCCTTTCCATCAATGCATGAAGATCCTCAGGCACAGCAGGAAAGAGCAACTTTTGCAGACTTTCTGGGCATCCTGGCAAAACACAAAAAAACCATTCTGCTCAGTACCCTGGCAACGCTTGCCTTGTCAGCATTTGTCGCTTCCCTGATGCAGCCAGTATATCGC
This sequence comes from Thiotrichaceae bacterium, assembly GCA_027030285.1. Classification (GTDB taxonomy): domain Bacteria; phylum Pseudomonadota; class Gammaproteobacteria; order Thiotrichales; family Thiotrichaceae; genus HyVt-477. The sequence continues at coordinate 1,173 of JALVFC010000542.1, forward strand.
TCAACGACTACCCTGAAGATCAATGCGAATCCCACAAAAGTTCTCGAGTATGATGTTGAAGTCAACCAGAGTCAAAAACCCGAAAGAGACACCTATCAGGCAGAGTTCAAACTGTTAAAGAGTCGTGAAGTCATTAAAAAAACGATTGACGAACTCAATTTGCAGGAAGACTTGCGCAAACAAGTAGCGCATGTTTCATTCTTTGGCAAGATCAGACAGCAACTAAATAAATGGTTTAATGCGGAAACGGATGAAAAAACCAAGCCCATCGAACTGGCACTGGAAGAAAAAATTATCACCATACCCAGCAAGGACTGGGGACTGGTTGACCTTACCGTGGAGTGGGAAAATGCTGACGGTGCAGCAGCCATCGCCAATAGCTTGGCGAAAAACTTTATCCAGGTCTCATTAGATCGACGTATGCAACAGTCACAAAAGGCACGCCAGTCACTTAATGACAAATTACAAGAAACCAAGCAAAAGCTTCTGGATTCCGAGTTAAAACTTGCCGAATACTCAAAGCAGCAAAAGCTGATTCACATTGATGGCGACAAATCACTTAGCTCCAGCAAGCTGGAAGCACTGAGCGCAGCCTACATCAAAGCCCAGCAAGAACGCATTGCGGCTGAAAACGCCTACAAACAGCAGTTTGCTGCATCTGGCTCAATGCACACTCTGGACAACAAGGTTATCGAAAACCTGAAAGTCAAGCTGGCTGACCTGCAAACAAAATACCAGGATCAGTTGCAAATCTATAAAGCGAACTACCCCGGCATGGTGCAGTTACGCCAGCAAATCGACAAAACCAAAGCGCAGCTGCAACATGAAATTGCCAATATCAAAAGCAGCGTCAATAATGACCTGAAAAGCCGTTTTACTGCCGCCAAACAAAACGAAGCACGTCTCAAGCAGGAGCTGGAACAAGGCAAAAAACAACTGGTTACTTTTCAGGATAAAAACATTGGCTATAACAGCCTGCTACGTGAAGTTGAAACCAATAAAAAAGTTTATGAAGGCTTATTGCAGCGCGTAAAGGAAATTACGGTAGTGGAAGATATTGGCAGTAGCCAGATCTCTGTTGTCGAGCCAGCTTACCCTGCATTCAAGCGCTCCAAACCAAACATTCCCGTTATTTTAGGACTTGGTTTGCTGTCTGGACTACTGATTGGTACATCACTGGCATTCCAGTTAAATGCCAATGACAGCCGCATTCACAGCGTGGACGATTTGAGTGATATCTCCGATATTCCAGTATTGGGCGTGTTCCCCTTTGTGAAGCGCAAAGACCTGGCACTACTGCAGAATGACGAGCACGAGCCTTCTGTATCAGAAGCTTTCCGCTCTTTACGCACCAAGCTTAATTTTCAGCGCAAGTCAGGGATTCCCAAAATTATCCACATCACCAGCTCTGAGCCCAATGAAGGCAAGAGCAGTACCGCAATTAACCTTGCCACAGTGATCGAGCAATCAGGCAAACGTGTATTACTGGTGGATGCCGATTTACGCATTCCATCATTGCACGAGTATCTGAATATGGAAAACCTGAATGGTTTGAGCGAGTTTCTCTCTGGTCTGGTTTCCATTAAAGATGCCATCCAGCGCGTGGATGACACAAATCTTTATGTACTACCCGCTGGTTTGAATGATGAAAAATCAGCAGACATGCTGTCTAGCGACAAAATGCTCAAGTTCCTGCATTGGGCGAGTAACAAGTTCGACCATGTTATTATCGACTCACCCCCTGTACTTGGTTTTGCTGATGCATTGATATTGGCCAATCGTGCCAAATGCACCTTGTTTGTTGTCTCCAATGACAAGATCGATAAAAAGTTTATTCTGGATACGTTAAAAAATCTGGAGCTTAGCTATGCCAATGTCATTGGTTTCATCCTCACCAAGGCATCGGATAAAGCGCAGGGGCACTATGGTTACAATAAATACTATGACTATACCTACGCCAAAAAGCTGTCCGCAGGGTAAACAGATAAAGAGACAAGAAACTGCTCAGAGCCGTCATTCCGGCGCAGGTCGGTATCCATGATTGAGCCTTGTGCCGATGTAGTAACAGAGTCAACAGGACAAATAAACGAGTTTCTGTCACATGCTATGCCACCTGATACAAAAGCTGCTGGGACTTACAGGGCTGCTAGTTTTGCTCATCAGTCTGCTGGGTGCCAGCCAGAGCTACTACATCACGACAACGGGTGATGATAACAACAGTGGTCTGAGTGAAGCCGAGGCATGGCAAACATTTAGTCATGCCGTAGAAGTGGTGCAGCCCGGTGATACGGTGTACATCAAAGCCGGGCTTTACACCGACAACCCGATGTATCTCTACAAAACATCGGGCACACGCCTACACCCCATCCGCTTTATTGGCTACCTGCATGTGCCGGGTGATCTGGATTTGCCTAATGAGGTGTACAACCCCCACAAGCCTGCCACCGTCAGCCTGCCTGATGCTGCAAGCTTTCCTACCATTGATGGTGAATTTCAGAATAACTCTTATTCCGGTATCGAAATCCATCAACTGAACTATATCGAACTTAGCAATCTGCATGTCACTGGCTACCAGTCCAATATCACCCTGTATCAGGCACACTTTAACCAGCTGGACAATCTTATTGTCAGCAAAGCCCGGGATACCCTGGTCTATAACGGCTTTGGGCTGCGCCTCACGCTCAGTAACTACAATACCCTGAACCATATCTATGCCGTATCCAATCAGGGAGAAAATATCAGCCTGGTCAGTTCACATTACAACATGCTGGAAAACTGCCAGTCGCATGGTGGTCTGCCCGGGGATGATGCAGGGCTGGATGACGGCACGGATTACTATATTGTTATTACCAAATCACACAGCAATACCATCAGAAACTGCCTGGCACAGCGTCACTCCGGTATTCAGCATGGTGGACATGGCATCGGCATTAAATCAAAAGGCGTGGATAGCTACGACAATATTATTATGAATAGCGTTATTCGTGGCACCAGCAAGGGATTCTACGTCAACCACCAGCAGAGCTATAATAATCTGTTTATCAACGACACCGTTTATGGCGACCCAACGATTGCCAACCTGATTACCCGTGGCTTTATTGCCAGAGATGGCGCACACGATAATCTCTTCAAAGGGTGTCGCGGGGACAAACTGGACTTTGGCATTAACCTTTATGACTCTCCTGAGGATGGCGGTTTTGGTCAGGAAGAAAACAACAATATGTTTGCCTATTGTACATTTACCGAAACGTTGCAAAGCGTCATCCTTTTTGAACATAGCGCCAACAATAACCTGTTTGAATCGCTGCAAGCAGATGGCGCACCGCGTCTGGTCACCATCAATAAAAGCGTACAAGGGCGCTGGGAAAACAATCTGCTAAGAAACAGCCAGCTCAATAATGTCGATAATATTGGCGATTTATGGTTTAACGTGAGTTCGCCATCCCCATGACGGGCTCCTGACACTCACACATGCCAGCTTTGCGTACCATAACGGCTGACTCGCAACGTATCCGACCAGTAATCTGCTGCCAAACCGGCTTTACGCTTTAGCTGCCGCAAAAACTCCTGCGGCTCAGGCAGGCTTTCCCAGACAGCTGGCAGGAAAGTTCCACGATAGCCCCCTTCCTGTAAAATCAGCCCATCCACCTGCGGGCGAAGCTGACTAATCAGCTCTTGTTCGGAAGCAAACTGCATTGGTTCCGGTTTTCCCAAGACCGAGATATGCACATCAAGATCAGCCAGTTCCGAGGCATCCAGAGGCGCAAAACGCGGATCACGAAACGCCGCTGCGAAGGCATTTTCAGCAACATCCTGTGCCAGTGGACGGTGCGCTTCCAGACTACCAATACAGCCGCGCAATTGACCCTGCCGATTCAGCGTAACAAATGCAGCACCGGGTTGTTGCAAACAGTCTGGCAAATCATGCAAATCGACTTTGGCAGCTCGCCCGCTTTGCACGCCTTCACGAATAGATGCCAGGGCAATGTTATTTAATACTGTACGTTCTGATGGATTCAGTGCCATTACGCTACCTCCCTGTTGTCAGCCGGATAAAACAGCCAGGCTCCATAACCCACCACACGGGACTTGTCCCCCGCCGTATCCCCCGAGTTGCGCAAATCTACCTGCCGGGGTTTCAGCCCATGCCTGCTGGCTGCAAGTAGCAAACCGCGCAACGGATAAGCACCACAGGCCTCCTGGGGGGAAATATGCTGATAATCAAGCTGGTTAATTTTCTCTGCTGTTGCCGCATCAATACGCTGCGCCGACAGATATTCATGGTAATGACTCAAATCTGAACTAATCACAATCAGGCTGGACGGATCATCCATAAACGGCTCCAGCAAGGCAGCCACCTCTTCAGGTTCAGCCTGCCCAACGACAAATGGCAACAGCTTGAACTGCCCCAGCTCCTTTTGCAAAAATGGCAAATGTACTTCCAGCGAATGCTCATCGACATGCGCCTCATCCAGATAACCAACCTCAGGTAATGACGCAATCAATTTTTTCAAGGTTGTAGTATCAACAGGAATATCACCCAGCGGCGTTCTAAACAGGTCAGCAGAACTGGCAGCAATACCTCTAAAACCAACACGATGCGCTGGACCAAGCAAAATGACCCGTTTGATTTTGCCTTTTAAAGCAGCCAGCGCAGTATAGGCACTCGCCGCAACAGCTGCCGAATACACATACCCCGCATGAGGTACGATAATAGCTTTTGGTTCGCCTTTCTGTGCCGTACGAGCAGCAGCCTCCTGCAAATAGCCTGATACCGCTTCATCCAGCGTAGCCGAATCACCCGGATAAAACTGCCCTGCAACAGCGGCGGGACGTACCCGGTAATCCCTTTTTTTCATTTTTTACCTCCCAAATCACTCTTATCTTTAACCTTGAGCTTTGGATTTTCAACCTCATATATCTCTAAAGTAATATAATTCATATGCGGGCAACATAGAGAAAAGCAAGCGGCAATACCAGCCAGGAGAAATACAATGCACACCCCTACCCCAATCCCGGAAAGCCATCACCCTGCACGGTACTGGCATTTACTGGACGACAACCGTATTCAGTGCGATGTCTGCCCGCGCTACTGCAAACTCAAGGACGGGCAGCGCGGACTGTGTTTTGTTCGTCAACGCGAAGGCGACAAGCTCATTCTCACAACCTATGGTCGATCCAGCGGCTTCGCCATTGACCCCATTGAAAAGAAACCGCTAAACCATTTTCTGCCTGGTACGCCAGTGCTCTCCTTTGGCACTGCGGGCTGTAACCTGTCCTGCAAATTCTGTCAAAACTGGGATATCAGCAAATCGCGCGAGATGGACACACTGATGCAGCAGGCAAGCCCTAAAACCATTGCCCAGGCTGCAAAGGAGCTTGGTTGTCGCAGCGTGGCCTATACCTATAACGATCCAATTATTTTTCTGGAATATGCGGTTGACACTGCCAAAGAATGCCGTGCTCAAGGCATTCAGAATATTGCGGTAACCGCAGGCTATATCACCGAGGAAGCGCGTGCCGAATTCTTTGAATATATGGATGCCGTCAATGTGGATCTAAAAGGCTTTACCAACAGCTTCTATAAAAAACTCTGTGCGGGT